>DATHMF010000086.1 GCA_035487355.1 Terriglobales bacterium
ACAGGGGCCAGCCTTACAATCGATGGGGGATACATCGCATAATTGAGAACGAGGAGAGATGGATATGGCCCGACCGAAGGAATTTGATCTAGAGAGAGCTCTTCATCGTGCCATATCCGCCTTCTCTCAAAAAGGCTTTGCCGCCACGTCAACCGACGAGTTGATGCGTGCAATGGAGGTAGGTCGGCAAAGTATGTATGACACTTTCGGGGACAAACGCGCCCTCTTCTTGAAGGCTCTCGAAGTCTACGTCTCGGAAAACGGTCGCGCCATGAATGTCGAACTCCGAGCTCCAGGGTCACCGCTTGCTGCTATCCGGAGCGCATTGGTTCATTTTTCAGAACGCAAAGATCTTTCCAGTACAGATGGTTGCATGGGGATTAATGCCATCTGTGAGTTCGGGATGCGCGATGAAGACGTGACGCGAATTATACGCCGTGCTGCCAACGCACAGCGTCACACGCTCATGGACACATTGAGACGAGCTCGGATGGAAGGCGAACTTGATGCTCGGACGGACATTGAGAGTCTTGCCGATTTCTTTGAAAGCACGCTGGCAGGAATAAGGATTGCTGCGAAAGCGGGAAAGACTCGGTCAGCCCTAAGACGAATCGCTGAGATTGCATCTGGCACGTTTGCCGATGCTAAATCATCGGTCCTGTGAAGTCGGCTAGTGACACGTCGCACGGAGAGAAATTTGAATCTTATTCTGGATAATATAATCCAATAAGACAGGTTGCAACTCTTTGCCGTTCTACGGACGCAACCAAATTTATGACTCAGCTGATCGCGGAAGCCGAAACGGTCTTTTCTAAATATTCGAAGGAGAAATTCTGATGAATGATCCCCACAAGTTCGGTACGGAGTTTGGATCTGATCATGCACTCGAACAAAGGACACCTATTGTCAGTCACCATGACACCATCAAATGGTTTGAGGCAATCCCCGGAGAACAATTGTGTATTCGGGTTCACGGAACACAGGTGAATGGCCGCTTTGCAATTATGGAAAATATCGCGTCGCCAGGCACAGCAACACCTATGCACTTCCATGCGGAAGATGAAATTTTTCACATCCTTGAAGGGACTGTGACCTTCAGCATCGACGGCGACGTTTTCAATGCCTCCGTCGGCTCAATTGTGGTTATTCCAGGAGGCGCACATCACGCGTGGAGGAATCGTTCGAACGCTCCGATCCGCATGTCGACCTTCTTTTCACCAGGTGGAATAGAAGAGCTTTACCCCAAGCTTGTCGGCTTGTCGTTAGAAGAGCTATCTACTGTAGTCGAACCATTCGGATCAGGCATTGTTGGACCGCCCATCGATGAGTAACGTCTCCGCAGCGGACGTTTATCTCGACGGCCCACAATGAGTCGCAGGGACAGGCGGCGTTGCGGACTTGCTAGAGCAGGCGTTTAGCGCTCAAGCGGACCATTAGAAATATTCACGTGCGCTTCGGAATCATAAGTCTCGCAACCGCGGCACTTGTAACGGACAGGCCTGCGCAAATGAACATGACGATCCTGAATCCGAATGCAAATGCATCCCCAATCATTTCTTTAATGGCAAATCTCGTAGCAGTATCCAGAGCAGCGGGTACCTGCAAGCCGGCGAGCCTGATCTCTTCCGATTGGAGCTTCTGTAGCATGCCGGGCGGCAGTGACAGATAATCGAGGCTGTTGTTCAGGCGAGAACCAAAGGCTTTCACCATCACAATCCCAAGAACTGCAATTGCAAGCACACTCGCGACTCGGGCAACTGCATTGTTGATTCCAGAAGCGGTACCGACGCGGTCTTGATCTACGGAATTCATTACCACGGTGGTGAGAGGAGCCACGGTGAGCGTCATCCCGAATCCCAAGACAACCAACGCCGGGAAAAAAGACTTCCAATAGCTACTTCCAACAGACGGCAAGGCAAACAGAACCAAACCCACAGCGGCAATGAGCGGCCCGATCGTCAGCGGACTCCTTGGCCCGTAGCGAGCAACGAGTCCGCCAGCCCAGCGGGAAAGAAGGAACATCAGCAGGATCAGGGGAAGCATGGCAGCGCCCGCTGCAGTCGCCGAGTATCCCTGGACTTGGATTAGGTTCAACGGGAACAAGAAAAAGAAAATTCCAATCGCGGCATATAGAAAGAGCGTAAGCAGGTTGGCGCCACTGAAGCTGCGAGATTTGAAGAGCGTGAGCGGCACCATCGGCGAAGCAACACGAGCTTCGACGAAAACGAGCGCGATAAGACACCCGAAAGCAACGATCAAACTCCCGAAGACCAGGGGATTGCCCCACCCCAGGTTGAGGGATTCGAGGAAGCCGTTTACCAAACCGCCTAGCCCTAGCGTGGCAAGAAAAGCTCCGACCCAATCGACGCGCGCTGTAATGGCGCTGCGGCTTTCCGGAATTTGCCAAAGCGAAATCGCTATCACCACCGCTGCAATCGGGAGATTGATGAAAAATGCCCAGCGCCAGGAGGCATGCTCAACCAGCCAGCCACCAAGAACGGGCCCAACTGCGGTGGTGATCGCGGTAAAGCCAGACCAGGTGCCGATCGCGCGGCCACGATTTTTCTCGCCGAAAGACGTACTGATAATCGCAAGGCTGCCGGGCACCAGCAATGCAGCCCCAATACCTTGAATGCTCCTGGCAATGATCAGGTGATGAATGTTTGCTGCGATTCCGCAAGCCAGGGAGGCCACGGCGAAGATCGCCACACCCACCACGAAGATCAGGCGACGGCCAAACAAATCACCGAGCGAGCCTCCGACCAGAATCAGTGCACCGAGGAACAGTCCGTAAGACTCGACCACCCATTGCACATCTACCACCGTTGCATGAAAGCTCGCCTGGATCGCAGGCAGAGCGACACTGACGACTGTGCTATCGATGAAAGCCATGCTGGAGCCGAGAATGGTTGCAGCGAGTATCCAGGATCTCGTCTTTGCTGCACACGGAGCCTCGACAGGCCCAGTTCGGATTATGGCTTCATCGCAAGGTGGTCTCATAAGCGCTATGGATGCTATTCGGAGCGCATAAGGTTCTGAACGTTACTGAAGCACAGAGAGTGTGCGGCCCCGACCCTGACCTATGATGCCCGAGTTAGGGGCAATGCGGAAGCTATTCCGGGCCAGAAGTCGGCTTATGAGAACTAATCCCGCTTCTGGGTGATCTTCAGAAACCGGACTGCTGAAACGCGACTTGTAAATCAGACTGCATGCTTCCGCGTGCATCCAAACTCCATCTGCGGATTTCAAGTTGCTCGGAGTTGCAGGTCGCATTTAGGATGGTTCCTCCTGGGTTGCCGCCCAAGAGGGGTTCTTTACAAGGAGGTTTCCCTTGAGGCTCCGTTTCAATCGTGGATCAGGTCACTCACTCGTGATGGCTGGAGTCTTGTTCTGCTGGGCGGCAACATCCGTTGCGCAGACCGGGACGGCTTCCATCGCCAGCACACCCGGGCAAGCCATTCCTGGAACGCAGGGAGCAAGCCCATTCGCCAGCAGCGTACCGGCAAAGCCCGTTGCGGGCGTGATTCCGATTTCGCTGCAGGAGGCGATTGACCGCGGGTTGAAGCAGAATCTCGGGCTCCTGCTTTCGAGTTCAGACATCCGTTCCGCCCGCGGAGAGCGCTGGGAGCAGTTGAGCGCACTCCTTCCCCATGTGACGGCATCACCCTACGTGAACGTTTCACAAACAAATCTCCAGGAGCTGGGCATTTCGCTGAGCTTGCCCGGAGTCAAGCTGCCCTCTTCGGTGGGTCCCTTTTCTTATTTCGACGCGCGTGTCGCCGTAGCTCAGTCGCTGTTTGACTGGAAATCCATCAATAATGAGCGCGCCGCGGCGCAGAACTTGAAATCTACGGAATACAGTTTTAAGGATGCCCGTGATCTTGTGGTGCTCGCCGTAGGCTTCACCTATTTGCAGGCGATCGCTGACGAGGCCCGGGTCGAGACGGCTGAAGCGCAGGTCCAGACTGCACAGGCGCTCTACGATCAAGCGACCGATCGGGTGACCGCCGGCGCTTCGCCGGCCATTGATAGCTTGAGGGCAAAGGTAGAACTCCAGACCCGGCAGCAGCAGTTGATCCAGGCGAAGAACAACTTAGCGATTCAGAAGCTGACCGTGGCGCGCGTCATTGGGCTGGCCCCGGGGCAGGAGTTCCAACTGACCGACAAATCGCTCTATCAGCCCTTCGAGGGCATCAGCGTCGATGAGGCGCTCAAGCGTGCTTACGCTTTGCGCTCGGATTATCAGGCGGCCACGAGCACGGTGCGCGCTGCGGAATTTACCCGCAAGGCGGCGGTCGCCGGATATTTCCCCTCAGTGTCTTTCAACGCAGACTACGGAAGAGGAGCAGCGCATCCCTCGACGGCGACGGAGGTGTTCGACGTGCGCGGAACCCTGTCCATTCCAATTTTTACGGGCGGCAGCGTTCATGGCGACGTGTTGCAGGCAGACGCGAGACTCGAGCAGAGTCGTGAACGCCTGGAGAGCCTGCGCGCTCAGATCGACGCGGACGTTCGCACCGCATTGTTGAACCTGCAGTCCTCGGCGGACCAAGTCAACGTGGCGCGCAGCAACATTGACTTGGCGGAGCAGACGCTGGCGCAGTCGCGCGATCGTTTCTCGGCGGGCGTCGCCGATACGGTGGAAGTGGTGCAGTCGCAGGAGGCGGTGGCGAGCGCCCACGAACAGTACATCTCCAGCCTCTACAACTACAATTACGCGAAAATTTCCTTGGCGCGGGTCTTGGGTATTGCCGAAGAGGGCGTTAAGGAATACTTCAAAGGAAAATGATCATGGCAGAAGAAAACCCAACCCCTTCGGAGATTGGGACAAGCCACCAGTCTATGGCCAGCGCACCCCCCGCACCGCGTTCGTACTCTCGGCCGAAGCGCCGCCGAAACATGCTCATTGCGATTGGCGTGCTGATAGTGCTCGTCGTCGGCATATTCCTGTGGCGGTATTTCGGCAGCTATGAATCGACTGACGACGCTCAGGTTGATGTCCATCTCTATCCGGTCAGCGCGCGTATTTCCGGCTACGTGATCCGCGTTAACGTAGAAGACAACCAGTGGGTGCAGAAAGGGACTGTACTGGCAGAGATTGATCCGAGAGATTATGAAGTTGCTGTAGCGGAGGCGCAAGCCAACCTGGCGAATGCGGAGGCGACCGCGCAATCGCTGAATATTACTGTGCCCATCACTTCGGTGAACACTTCGAGCCAATTGACGTCTACGGCATCGGGTATCGAAAACGCCAGAGCGGGAGTCGTTACCGCTGAAAAGCAACTCGTGGCCTCCCATGCCCAACTGGAGCAGGCGGAGGCCGAGGATGTGAGGGCTCAAGACGATCTCCGCCGTTACAAGCAGCTGGTCGACAAAAAAGAAGTGGCCGAGCAAGTTTACGATCAGGCCCTGGCGACAGCTAAGGCAAGCACGGCGGCAGTGACCGGTGCTCAGGCTAATGAATCTGCGGCGCAGCAGGGTGTGCGACAAGCGCAGGACCGCCTGGTGGAGGCGCAGGCGAACCGCCAGTCCGCGGAAACCGGGCCTCAGCAAGTATCGTCAACGCGGGCTCGCGTGCGGGCCGCAATTGCTGATGTGGAGCAGAAACGCGCGCTCCTGGAGCAAGCGCAACTCAATCTGCAATACACCAAAATCGTTGCCCCGGTCGATGGCGAGGTGAACAAGACAGTAGTCGTGGGGATGAATGTTCAGCCGGGACAGCAATTGCTCACCGTGGTGCCTCTGGACGAAGTATGGATCACCGCAAATTTCAAAGAAACGCAGCTCAAGCACATGCGGCTGGGACTGAAAGCAAAAATTCACGTGGATTCCACAGGCCGGACGTTTATGGGTCATGTAGATAGCATTGCCGGCGCCACCGGCCCACTGTTCAGCTTGCTTCCGCCCGAGAATGCCACCGGCAATTACGTAAAAATCGTGCAAAGGATTCCAGTCAAGATCGTTCTCGAACTCGGCGAGAACAAAAATCGTGAGCTTCGGCCGGGCATGAACGTAGTACCCGATGTGTATCTCCAATGAGCTCCGCTGCCCTGACCCTCGACCAGGATGTATGGCAGCCCAAGTACAACCCTTGGCTGATCGCGGTTGTCGTGGCGCTTGCAGCGTTCATGGAGGTCCTCGATACCAGCATCGCCAACGTGGCCCTGCCGTATATGGGGGGAAATCTAGGGGCGAGCAACGACGAGAGTACCTGGGTCCTGACGTCTTATCTGGTGTCAAATGCTATTGTTCTGCCCATCAGCGGATGGCTCGCAGGCACGCTGGGGCGCAAACGTTTTTTCCTGGGCTGTTTGTTTGTGTTTACGCTGAGCTCTCTGCTTTGCGGGATGGCGCCGAGCCTTGGTCTTCTTCTCTTTTTCCGGATACTGCAGGGCGCGGGCGGCGGCGGGCTACAGCCCATGGCGCAAGCGATTTTGGCAGACACCTTTCCGCCGCATCAAAGAGGATTGGCATTTGCGCTCTACGGTATTACCGCCGTCACGGCCCCAACCATTGGCCCGACTCTGGGCGGGTGGATCACCTTCAACTATTCGTGGCGATGGATTTTTTTCATCAATCTCCCGGTCGGGTTGGCTACGTTGTTTCTGGTATACCGTTTCGTGGAAGATCCGCCCTATCTGGCGCGCCTGAAGAGCGCAGGGGTAAAGCTGGACTACGTTGGTATCGCTTTGCTGGCACTGGGCGTCGGGGCACTGCAAATCATGCTGGATAAGGGCCAGGAGGATGACTGGTTTGGGTCAAGCTTCATCACGACTTTGGCCATTACAGCAGCGGTCTGCCTGCTGTCTCTGGTGATCTGGGAGTGGTTTCAGAAAGCGCCGATCGTCGACGTTCGCTTGTTCAAGAGCTTTAATTTCGCCACCGCCAACTTGATGATGTTTATGCTGGGAATCGTATTGTTCAGCAGCCTGGTGATGCTGCCGCTTTTCTTGCAGACGCTGTTGGGATATACCTCACAGCTCGCGGGACTGGCGGTTTCGGCAGGCGGACTTATGCTGCTGCTCGAAATGCCCATCATGGGCCAATTGACGACCAAGATCCAGGCACGATATCTCATCGCTTTTGGTTGGCTGTGTTTGGCGGTTGCTATGTTCTACTCCACAAAGCGCATTGACTTACAAATCAGCTTTAATACCGCGCTATGGCTGCGCGTCGCTCAGGTGGTTGGCTTGGGGTTCCTGTTCGTGCCGATTTCGCTTGTGGCCTATATCGGAATCGCGCCGGAGAAGAACAATGCGGTCGCCGGGATCGTCAATTTCATGCGCAATATGGGGAGCAGCGTCGGCACCTCGTTGGTCACCACATTGCTGGCGCGGCGCTCACAGTTCCATCAGCACACCCTGGTGAGTTATACGCGGCCAGACAATCCGAATTTCCAGAATGCGTTAAACGGATTGAGCACACGCTTGGCTCACTCCGGCTTGAGCGCGCCCGCGGCACGGGGGCTGGCGATCGCCAGGATTTATCAGGAGCTGCAAGCGCAGGCTTCCTGCCTGGCATATATTGATACCTTCATGGTCCTCGCGGTAGCTGCGGCCATCATGATCTTCCTGGCTTTCCTGTTGAAGAAGAATGATCCTGGCGGTGGCGGCGCGCCGCGATTGGAATGAGAATAATATGGAAATAGGCGGGGCGCTGGATAACAGCGTTAAAAAAAGCAAATGATCAGGGTTGTTACGGTTGAACGAGAATACGGATCGGGGGGCGGCGAAATCGCAGCGCGCCTTGCGGGTCAACTTGGATGGAAGCTCTGGGACCAGGTGCTGACCGAGGAAATCGCCCGGCTTGCAAAGTGCCCCAAGGCGATTGTCGAAAGCCGCGAGGAGAAGAACGATCCTCTCTACTACCGGCTGTTCAAGTCGTTTTTGCGCGGCAGTTATGAAGGAAACCTGAACGCTCACAAGCTGAACCTTGTTGACAGTGAAAGCATCCTGAAGATCACTCAGAAAGTTGTGGAACACGCGGCGGGCAAAGGAAACTGCGTTATCGTCGGAAGGGGGTCGCAACATTTCCTGGCAAACCGCCAGGACGCGCTGCGCGTGTTTCTTTACGCTCCCAGGGAAAACAAGGTGCAGCGGCTTATCTCTCGCGGCAAAGAAGAAAGGGAAGCCGAGGAGCTGGTGGACACCGTCGATCGCGAACGCGCCGATTTCATTCAGAAGTACTTTCGCGCTGAGTGGCCGAACCGGTCCTTGTATCACGCCATGATCAACACCGCGGCGGGCGATGAGGCGGTGGTTCAGGCTATTTTGAGTTTCATGAAAATCGTGGATTCAAATACTTTAGTGCCTCATTAAGAATCCTGAGCAACGCACCGGCTCGGAAATCTTTTTCGGTACACATTCCAGTTAGGGCTGGGAATGGCACTAGTTCCTTTCTACAGCTATGCTTTTGGTTGATTATTAATGAGTACGCGAGTTTACTGCGCTCCGATTGCCACTTTCTCCCCCAGAAAATGCGGTTGCTTGCGGAGCACATAAATGTCGAGCACCGCTTTCACTCTGGCCAAATGCTCGCGCATTCGCGTTCCAAAGCTGTTGTAAGCGTCAACTTCGGGCGCGTTGAATCCAATTGCATCCAGTCCGTGATGGTTCGCGATAAAGATCGCTCGCTGATTATGAAATTCCTGGGAGATAATCGTGATCTCTGTCTGTCCGAACACTTCTTTCGCCCGGACAACTGAATCCAGGGTCCTGAAACCGGCATAATCGGCGTAGATTCTCCCGGCGGGTATGCCCTGTGTAATGAGTGCATTTTTCAGGTCTGCAGGTTCGTCGTAGCCGAGAGTGTGGTTGTCTCCGCTTACCAGAAGATAATCGACTTTCCTTTGCTGATAAAGGCTCACGGCCGCTGCTACGCGATTCTGAAAAAACAGATTGGGCCTGCGATCAGGCAAATATTCCTGGCAGCCTAGAACCAGTCCGACTCGGCGGTGCGGAATCGCTTGCACGTCGGAATAGGTCTTGCCTTTCGAGGACCGCACAATCACCAGGTTGGCGATAAACACCGCGATGACGGCGAAGGCACCAGCCGCCAGCACCAACTTGAATAACCTGCGCTTCATCGAGTTCTTCGTCATAACCATAGGCTACTCGGAGCTGTGGCTTAATGCAGGTCAGTTTTGATATTGTTTCTTGGCCCTCAGCACGCAATTTGCCCAGGCCCTATGGATTCAAACGTAGAATCAGCCCGCGTACCTGACGTCAAACAACAACTCCGCCGCGAGATGGGCCTGTGGGATGTTCTGCTGTTCAACATCGCCGCCGTGCTTGGTCCGCGCTGGATCGCCGCCGCCGCGCATAATGGCACATCTTCCATCAGCCTGTGGATCATCGCCGCGCTCTTCTTTTTTGTGCCCACCGCCATGGTCATAACGGAACTTTCCACGCGGTTTCCCCACGAAGGCGGGCTCTACATTTGGTCAAAAGAGGCTTTTGGCGATTTTCATGGCTTCGTAGCCGGCTGGACTTATTGGATCTATACGATTTTCTACTTTCCTGGATTGCTGATGGCCAGCGCCTCAATGGGGGCTTACATTCTTGGAGTCAGGGGCGACGTTATTGCTCATAATCGAGCGTTTATTTTGGCTGGCTCTCTGCTGCTTCTCTTCGTGGCCGTCTGGCTCAACATCATCGGACTGAATATCGGCAAATGGCTGCAGAATGCCGGAGGAGTGGGCACATATCTTCCTCTGCTCATGCTGACGGTGGTCGCCTTCCTACTCTGGAAGCAGCATGGATCGGTGACCCACTTCACGTGGACCAATATCAAGCCCACGTGGAATTGGCACACCGTGAATTTTTGGTCCCAGATTGCCTTCGCTTTCACGGGGTTGGAGTTGGCTTCAGCCATGAGCGATGAGGTTAAGAATCCACACAAGACCTTTCCACGGGCCATTTGGGGCTCAGGTGTACTGATTGCTCTGATCTATATTATCGGCACGATCGCAGTGTTAATCATGCTGCCTGCGGAGCAGGTGAACGCCGACAGCGGCGTTTTCCAGGCCCTCACCTCCGGCTCTGTCATGCTGAGAGTGGGCATAGTAGGTGTGATTGCAGCTATTCTGGTCAGCGTAGGCAATGCCGGAGGGGTAGGAAGTACAGTAGCCGGTGTCGCCCGAGTCCCCTTTATTGTCGGCGTGGACCGTTATATGCCGGAGATATTCAGCCGAATCCACCCCCGCTGGCGGACGCCGTATGTTTCGATTCTGGTACAGGCAGGATTCTCTATACTTGTACTTCTGCTGGCTTCGTTCGGGGAAACGGTCAAAGGTACGTATCAGGGGTTGGTGGATGCGGCCATCATTCTCTATTTCGTACCGTTCTTATACATGTATGCGGCTGTGATTAAACTGGCCTATCGAAAAGACCGTCAGGAGACCAGGAATGCAATCCTGATCCCAGGTGGAAAAGCAGGAGTATGGATTGCTGGTAGCCTGGGGTTTATCGTAGTTGCAGTCAGTATTTGTTTGTCGGTAGTGCCGCCCGGAGAAACAGCCAATAAGACCGTGTTTGTGATTAAACTAATAGGTGCAACTTTGGGGACGATAGCCTTGGGCCTGATCCTCTATTTTCGGGGTGCCCGGCAGAAGTCCAAGGCGGCGGCTTAGGTTTTTGGCTATATATTCACATATCCAGGCAACCAAACCGTGAAAAAAGTACTCGATATTTAGGTGTAGTAGTGTTTTGCCCCGTTTCTGGGGATATCCTAAAATCAGTATAGGAAATTAATGGCTAAGCAGGGTTGCGCGGCCCCATTTCCGGCGCGGCTAATACAACGAGCGGGTATATTGCCGCATCCTATTGGAAGCGGCCTAGATAAGGCTTTCTTGACACAAGCTAAGAAAATACTTGCATCTGGGATCACGGAAGCAGAGGCAATAGACAGGGCTAAACAGGGCGATGCAGAATCGTTTGAGGCTTTGTACGGATTGCATAAGCGCCGTGTCTATTCGCTGTGTCTGCGGATGACCGGGAATACTGCCGAGGCTGAAGATTTGACCCAGGAAGCGTTTCTTCAGCTCTATCGTAAAATCGCGACCTTCCGGGGTGAGTCGGCATTTTCCACCTGGTTGCACCGGCTGGCGGTCAACATTGTGCTCATGCATTTACGCAAGAAAAGTTTGCCCGAAGTTTCACTGGAAGAGCAAATGGAACCCCAGCAGGAAGACGGACCCAAGAAAGATATAGGCGCCCGCGATAACGTACTGGCGGGCTCGATAGATCGCGTTAACCTGGAGCGTGCGGTTGAGCATCTGCCGCCCGGTTATCGCATTATTTTTGTGCTGCACGATGTTGAAGGCTACGAGCACAATGAAATTGCCGAAATGATGGGATGCTCGATTGGAAACAGCAAATCGCAATTGCACAAAGCAAGAATGAAACTGCGGGACTTGCTTCGCATCAGTCATAATGAAAAAGTACCGCAACACTGAGGACTGTAGGACTTGGTAAGTCTTAAGGGGAGAAGTAAGAAGTATGAATTGCACTGATTTTCAAAAAGTTCTGCCGGATGTCATGGAAAGCGGCGTAGGGGCCGAGGAATCTGCACACCTTCACTCCTGCGCGGTTTGCTCTGACCTGGTTCAAGATTTGAAATATATAGCGGAAGCCGCCCGTATGCTGGTTCCGATGGAAGATCCTTCTCCGCGTGTATGGGAGAACATCGAGCGGTCTCTGGAGCGCGAAGGGCTCACTCGTCCGGTCAGAGGTACGGTGCGCATGGATCCCTTTCTGATCCCCGGGCCCCGGCGTACTAACTTTTATGGGTGGGCTGGGATCGCAGCTCTGGTCTTGGTGGCCCTTACCATACTCTCTTATAATCGCCTGCATACCCCTCTTGAGCTTCAGAAGGATGGCTCAACTGTGGCAACTACTTCCACGGTAGACGCCAGCGGTATTAGCGCTGACGACAAACAGCTTTTGAGCGAAATCACACATAAGAGTCCCTCCATGGGAGTAACCTACAAAAAGAAAATGAGTAGTGTGGAAAACTATATTAAGGAAGCTAAGGACTCAGTAAAATTGGATCCAGGAGATGCCATCGCCCGGCAGCAGCTCATGAATGCCTATCAACAACGGGATTCGTTGCACGAAATGGCCGTCTCATATACCACCCGATAGGGTTGCATAACTTGTAAAATGAAAGACTGCAGCAGGAGAGAGATATATGAATTATAGGAGAGCAAGCGCAGCAGTTCCCGGTACCCACATGTTGTCTGCGGGAATGCTGGTCATGGTTGCCGCAGCCAGTCTTTGGGCGGCTGACACGCGAAAAGAATTCAAATACACAACCACCCCGGGCAGCAACGTCACGGTGAGCAATGCATTCGGTGAGATTGTGGTTCGTCCTGTAGCAGGACGGCAGGTTACCATCACCGCCACCACCCACTCCGATAAGGTCGCGATAGATAGCGCCCAATTGGGGAACCGGGTCCATGCCACCACAAACTTTCTGCAGCAGGTTGATTCCAAAGAAGGCCAGGTAAACTACGAGGTTTTGGTGCCTTCCGATTGCAACGTGGTGATCCAAAACGGCAGTGGCATGCTCAGGCTCTCTGGCGTGCGCAGTGATATTTCCTTAAAAGCTGATGAAGGCCAGGTTGAAGTTTCTGATATCAATAATTCTCACGTTCACGTGCAAACCGTCGATGCCCCCATCACGCTCACCAACGTCCGCAGCCAGCATGTAGAAGTGGTCTCCAACGGCGGCAAAGTACTACTGACTAAGGTGACCGGGCACGAGGTCTCCGTAAATACCGACACTGGCGATATTGCCTATGACGGAGATTTTGCCGGCAACGGGCGTTATTCTTTAATGAACCATACCGGTAACATCGACGTCACTTTGCCCTCCACCGCCTCTGTAGACCTGACCGCGCGTTCCATGCAAGGCACAGTGCTGAATGATTTTCCCTTCCAACCCAAACTTTCGACGAATCCAGTGCCTCTTCGAGGAAGCTCCTTTCTAGGCAGCACCTTCAAAGGCACTCCTAAGTCTATCTTCTCTCAGGTAGATGTCAGTTCCTTCAGTGGTACAATCCGCGTTAAGAAGCGTTGAAAAGACTTTGTGTCGTAAAAATCCGGCAGGATGGTTCGAGCGTCATTGAAAAACAATGACCAGCCGCCTGCTGTTTTCCTCATCGGCTTCATGGGAGCCGGGAAAAGCACCGTGGGCCAATATCTGGCCCGGCACAAAGGATGGCGGTTTACCGACCTCGATCGTCTGATCGAGGAACACGAAGGCCGCACCATCGCTGCGATCTTTCAAAAATCGGGAGAAGCTGTATTTCGCAAGCTTGAGACGGAACATTTGCAGAGGCTGCTCGGGCAGCCCCGCTCTTCCCTGCCGCATATTGTGGCACTCGGAGGCGGTGCCTATGCGCACGAAGAAAATGCGCGCATGATTCGCGCAGCGGGCGGGGTGGTTATATTCCTGGACGCCCCGATGGAAGAGCTGCTGCGCCGTTGCCGGGCAGAACCGAACGCGCATGTGCGTCCGAATCTGCAAAATGAGAAGATATTCCGCAGGCTCTATGAAGAACGTATGGCCCACTATGCACGCGCGAACGTTCGCATCGAGACCACGGGCAGGCAGGTTGAGGAAGTTGCGCGCGAAGTGGAGCAATGGTTACGAAAGGCAAACATTCTGTGGGAGGAATCGTGAAAAAAACTGTCGTGCAAGCATTGTTGGTTGCGCTGTTTGTATTGGCATCGTCTTTTTCCTGGGCCGCGAAGAAACCGGAGGCGCCCAAAGGCGGGTCGCAAACCGTAGATGCCGGTTCGTTCGGCATTTATAAATCCGGGCACCGCGTGGCGACAGAAACTTTTCACATTGAGCAAAACGCTGATTCCAGCACGACCACCTCGGAGTTCAAGCTGGAAGACGGCAGCGCGCACCAGGTATCGGAATTGCTGTTGAGCCCTCTGGGCGAGCTGCGCAAATATTCGTGGCATGAAGAAAAAGGCGGACCGGCGCAAGCCACGGTGACCCCCAGCGACCAGATTCTGATGGAACATATGGTGGATAGTGACCAGAAGCCTCACGATGTTCCCTTCATTCTGCCTCCATCAACAACCATATTGGATGATTACTTCTTTGTGCATCGCGAGCTGCTCCTGTGGAAATACGTGGCCTCTTCCTGCGCCAGTTTCGTCGATTGCAAGCTCAGTAAAAGCAGTATTGGGGTCATCAATCCGCATCAAGCCGATTCCTACACTGTGAACCTGGAATATGTAGGCCAGGAAAAGATCACCATCCGTGGGACTGAGCAGCAGCTCAGGCGTTTTAATCTCAAGTCAGATGATGACGACTGGGCTCTGTGGATGGATGACCACATGAAGCTGGTCAGGCTCATGAAGCCCGGCTCCGATACCGAGATTGTTCGCGACTAAAAGCCAGCGGCTCTTCGTGCCCGGTTTGCCTGTTATAAAATTAGAAATTCAATCTGCGAATTTATGCTTTCCAGCAAAATCCCGGTTGGTATTCTGGGCGCCACCGGCGTTGTGGGCCAGCGTTTCATTCAACTGCTCGAGCATCATCCCTGGTTTGAAACCGCCTGGCTGGCTGCTTCCGAGCGCTCTGCCGGGCAGACTTATCAATCGGCCGTCCGTTGGCGCTTGAAGACTGCTATTCCGAGTGCCGTCGCCGGCATGAAAATCGCACCGGCAGCTCCAGCAGGCGCCCCCAAGCTTATCTTTTCCGCTTTGGATTCCCCCGTGGCCGCCGATCTTGAGCCCAAATTTGCCACTGCCGGACACTCAGTCATTTCTAATTCCAGTGCCTTCCGCATGCAGGCCGATGTTCCTCTGGTGATTCCCGAGGTCAACCCCGACCACGTGCGTTTGCTCGAAACCCAACCCTGGCGGCGCGAGTCCAACGGATTCCTCGTGACCAACCCCAACTGTTCAACCATTGGCCTGGTCCTGGCGCTGGCTCCTTTGCATCATCAATTCGGGGTAGAAAAAGTTTTTGTGGTCACCATGCAGGCCATCAGCGGCGCCGGATACCCGGGCGTTGCTTCTCTCGACATCCTCGGCAATGTAATTCCCTACATCGCCCAGGAAGAAGAAAAAATGGAGTCGGAATCATGCAAGATGCTGGGCAAGCTGAACGGGGTTGGCATTCTGCCCGCTGATATACAGGTGAGTGCGCACTGCAACCGCGTCCCGGTAGAGGACGGCCACACCGAATCCGTCTCCATCAAACTGAAGAAACCTGCCAGCCGGGAAGAAGTTCTGGGGGCTTTGCATGAATTTCGCGGGGTCCCTCAGGAGCTGCGCCTGCCCAACGCGCCGCCCAGTCCTATAGTCCTGCTCGACCAGCCTGACCGGCCCCAGCCGACGCTCGATGTGGATATGTCCGCGGGCATGGCGGTTACCGTAGGCCGGCTGCGTCCCTGCCGACTGCTCGATTGGAAGTTTACCGTCCTCTCGCATAACACCATTCGCGGAGCAGCCGGGGCCGCACTACTCAACGCGGAGCTGCTCAAGGCGCAAGGATACCTGTGATCGTCATGAAATTTGGCGGCACCTCCGTCGAGGATGCCGCCGCCATGGAACGCGTTCGTGAAATCGTCCGCGGACGTCTCTCCCAAAAGCCCATCGTCGTGGTCAGCGCCATGGCCAAGGTCACGGACCAGTTGGTCGCCATGGGCGAAGCCGCCGGCCGTGGTGACCGAGAATCTGCCCTGGCGACGGCGCGCGCCATGCGCGAGCGCCACTACAGTACCGCCAGCGAGCTGCTGGGAACCGGACTGTTCACCAGGTTTCATGCTGAGCTGGAAGGCGACTTCAACACGCTGGATGAGCTGTTGCGCGGCATCGCCGCGGTGGGCGAAATTACTCCGCGCAGCACCGATGCGCTTCTCTCTTTTGGCGAGCGCCTTTCCAGCAAGATCGTTGCTTCGCTTTTCTCGGCCCGCGGCATCAACTCTGCTTTGGTAGATTCCCGCTCCTGCATCATTACTGATGGCGCACATACCCGTGCCGTCCCTTTGTTTGACGAAATTAACTCCCGGCTTCTTGCTCAGGTCCAGCCCCTGGTGGAAAAAGGTATAGTTCCCGTTATGGGAGGCTTTATCGGCGCCACGCTCTCCGGAACTCCG
Source organism: Terriglobales bacterium (assembly GCA_035487355.1). Taxonomy (NCBI): domain Bacteria; kingdom Pseudomonadati; phylum Acidobacteriota; class Terriglobia; order Terriglobales; species Terriglobales bacterium. Next base: position 16,127 of record DATHMF010000086.1, read on the forward strand.
ACCACCATCGGCCGCGGAGGCTCCGATTTTTCCGCCGCCATCGTCGGCGGTGGGCTGAACGCCGAGCGCATCGAAATCTGGACCGACGTGGACGGCATGATGACCACCGACCCCAGGCTCTGCTCCGAGGCCCGCCGCATCAAAGAAATCAGCTTCGACGAAGCCGCTGAACTCGCCTACTTCGGAGCCAAGGTGCTGCATCCGGCAACCATGCTGCCGGCCATCCAGAAAAATATTCCGGTCTACGTGCTCAACTCGCGCAACCCGAAGAGCGAAGGCACGCGCATCACCGCGCGCGCCCCGCACTGTAGAAACGCCATCAAAGCCATCGCCGTAAAAAAGCGCATCACCATCGTGGACCTGGTCGCCACACGCATGCTGATGGCCCACGGCTTCCTGCGCGCCGTCTTCGAGGTCTTCGACCGCCACCGCTGCCCGGTGGACATGGTTTCAACCTCCGAGGTCAGCGTCTCGCTTACCATTGATTCCAATGAGGCCATCCCCGCCATCGCCAACGACCTGCAAAAGCTGGCCGACGTGAAATATGCCGGCCGCAAGGCTATCATCTGCCTGGTAGGCGAAAATGTGCGGGAGACGCCAGGGATCGCCGGCCAGGTGTTCAGCTCGGTCTCTGATGTAAATGTGCGCATGATCTCCCAGGGCGCATCGGAGATCAACATCAGCTTCGTGGTGGATGAAGACGATGTCCCGCGCGCGGTGCAGAAGCTGCACCAGAAGTTTTTTGCAGAAGTGGACCCGGCAATTTTTGAATAGCGGTTGCTACAACTGGAAGGTGGCTGTTTGGCGATGCTATCGTTGATTGTCATTCCGAGGAGCGAAGCGACGAGGAATCCCTTTAGGTTCCAAAACTTTTGAGGTAGAAACGAAAATGAAACTAATCATCCTCGGCCGCGGAAAAACCGGCTCGCTTGTCGCTGACATCGCCCGCGAAAAGGGCCACGACGTCCTCGCTCTCGACGTGGAAGAAAACCAAAACGCCGCCGGCTTGACCCCCGAAACCACCAACGGCGTCGCCGCCGTCATTGACTTCACCACGCCCACCGCCGTTCTCGGCAACATCGAAGCCTGCATCCGCCTGGGTGTGAACATGGTCGTAGGCACGACAGGCTGGTATGCCGATCTGCCGCGCATCAGGCAATTGGTAGAACAGAGCCAGATGGGGTTTCTGTATGCCTCCAACTTTTCCATCGGAGTAAACATTTTCTTCGAAGTAGCGCGCGCCGTCGTGCCCGCCCTCGACTACGGATACACCACGCGCCTGCTCGAGCGCCATCACGTCCAAAAGAAAGACGCACCGTCGGGCACCGCCGCCACCATCAAAGGCATCCTGCAGCCGCACACCCAGGCGGATATCGAAATCACCTCCCTGCGCGAGGGCGACGTTGCCGGGCAGCACGTCATCATCCTCGACTCCGAAGAGGACACCATGATGCTGGTGCACGACGCCAAATCACGCCGCGGATTCGCCGCAGGCGCCGTCCGCGCCGCCGAGTGGATTGCAGGCAAAAAAGGCTTCTTCGAGTTCAAAGACGTGCTGCGGGGATGAAAAGACTTTCCCCCGCGGATCAACGCGGATTTGCGCGGATTCCCTTTGGCTTGTCATGCAGTTTCGTAGAGACGTAGCATGCTACGTCTCTGAGCCGGGGAGCTGTTTTTGTCTGGACCCCCACCCCACTTGCTGCAACAGACCATATAGCTGCTAAATCACTAATAATCAATGGCATACGGTTTTAAAAATGGTGCACTTGCAGCAAGTCAATCTCCCGCGTTTTGGGACACAAGACTGGCAACTGGGGACCTCTCCCGGCTTGCCGTGGATCGGCCACTGGGAACTGTTCTTGGAGCCTGGAGCTGACCTGTCCCGGCTTGCCGTGGAGAGCTGAAAGTATTACTCCCCCACCCCCCATTACTTGGAGTAGTCCATACGGTGATAAGTCACTGATATCCAATGACATACGGGGAGCATAAAGTGTCGTGGAGTAGTCCCAGACGGGGTGGGTGAGGCGCGTAAGTTCTAACCCCCATTCCCTGCGTCTACAGCCCAAAAGCTGGCGACGTGCCGTAGGACGCGGTGTGGGCTGACTGTTTTGCGAATTTTCAAAGACCTCGAACCAACGCGGCATGCTGAATGCCGTCAGCCAATTATGAACCACAATCTTCGCAGAATAAATTGTTTGATATCAGAGTGATATCAATGCTAGAGACTTTCTTTCCGCCGCTGATGAACCTGGATTAAGGGGCTGGTTGCTGCTCTGAAGACCGCAGTTTAAAGGTACAGCCATCTGTCCCATTTTCGGAGGATACAGTTATTAACACTGGCATTCCTGGTTCCCATTCTGGAGATTCCCAGCTCAGATAGACCTTATTAGCAGCAAGTGGCATGACGCCACCGCCGACTTTGATCATCATTGGCCCCAGTATTGTCCACTGCACAACTGAAAAAGGCTTGGAGCATTCCAAGTCCCCACGCATCCTCGTTACTCGATTCGTCAATAGTATGATGTCCATCGCCTTTGGGCTCTTAGATGGAAGCTCCTGCATAAAGAGCGAAATTTGAAGAGGCTCCCCAACTGCCTTGCGTCCCAACGCTAAAACGCAGCTGTTCATTGTTCCTTGCTGTGAATTCAGCGTTTGCTGTTGTGCGGTCAGTGTAGCTTGTTGATTGTTAATGGTCTGCTGTTGCATGTGTGTTTGCTCCTGAAAAAACTCCGCTTTCCCAACTGTTGCTTCAAAGTGTCCATTGCACAGGCCAAGTTCTCCGGAAATTATCTTCTTCTCTTCAATTAGCTCTTGCGAATTACGATGTTCGTCCCGTATCGATAGAATGCAGGCCCAGAATAGAAAGCCAACAAGCATCCACGCATAGACTTTGCGCGGTATTGGCTCTCTGCGGAAAAACTTCTCGTATAGTGCTACCAACACGGTAGCTACACACCCAGCCAGAAGAGTGAAGAAGTGACCGAAAATCGTGACAATCGCCTGTGTAATTTCTGACCACATATCGCAAAAATATCTCACCTGTGACTGCCTTGCGTCCAGGTGATAATTGGTTAGTCAAACAAACTCTGCCGCATAGCAGGGAGAGCGGAGTGCCGATCTCCAGGCTTATCCAAGCAATAGGTTCTTCCCTTCAGAAATCATTCGTTGCCCGACATACATGATAGTGATGCCCAAGGCAAGCAACAGAAGTGCTTCTATCAGATGATGTTTCATTCTCAACACCTCCTTTCATTTCTTAATTCACGGACGCATTTCCCGGGTTTCTCAAACACGGAAGCAATGGACTCCACAGATATGCTGAACCAGTACTAAGCATGAAGGAGTTTTTTCTGGCCAGCAGTAGTTCGCTAAATGCATAAGCGGCTGCTACTAATCCCAGCGAAGGCGCTGTTGCCTTTATATTCTTGAAGCTTACCCAGCCACAGTTTCCTGGGCTTTTCTTAAGTGCGACGACATAGCGGGCGTTCTCGACAGCTTCTTCAGTCCTTTCGGGAACGTCAAACAGTCGTCTAGCGACTGTTGCATCAGGCGGGAATGAATGCCAAGTTACTCGGGGTTTTGCTAACGATGTTCCAACACCTGCCTCAATCAGCCAGTCAAATCCAGCAGATGCACACATACGTCTTACATCGAGACTATCTAAGCCAAGCAGCGCTATACCTGGAGCATCAACGGGTATTCTCCATCCCCAATTGATGGTGACTGTATTCGCTTCACACGGAAATCCGGCAGATTTCGCCCAAGCTTTGATGTATTCTGCTTTGCGTTTGTCCCTCCAATCATCTCCGCTTAACAGTATCTGGGTATACCTGTTAGGGGGTTCAAATTGATCTTTGTCTATCAGGAATAGAGCAGGCTTCTCGAGATCCCTGTGCAAAAAATATAGTAATGATAGGTAAGCTTGGCCTAGCTGGCCGAGACCAATTAGGGTTAAGCCATCAATGGGAGCGGAATTGGTACCATAAGGTAATGCTAACTCAGCAACGGAAAAGGAATCCCGGAACGGCGGTATCTCGACTGCCTGGGCCAGCGCAGCAAACGCTACATAACCAGCGATCGCGAAACATGATATCGGGTTTGCCGGTTCTCGCGATTCGGTTATTAGCCGGCCGAACGCGATACGGTTTCCACGAGCATCAGCAATGAGAGAACAGCCCGGAGCAGTTGTACCCACACCAATGCAAATAGTTTCAACAGAAGAGGGCCTAGAAAAAACACAGTTTTGAGGTAGTGGAACGGGCGCTGAAAGTGCACTTTTCAGTCCACAATTAATATGAACGATCCCAAAAAACTGCCGAGCAAGAGCTGAGGCCATGGCCCACACGCATGGCCACAAATCGTTTTCCAGCCGAGTTGGGTCCACAACAAGTTCGATGTTCCTTCTCAGCAGATTTCGCACAGCTGATGCGCTAGCATGTTGAGGATTAGCCTTAAGTAAGCCATTTATGACCCGGTGCTCATATAGGGAATACTTATTTCTCATGGGTGATCAAAAATCTCCTGCGTATTTCTGACTCCGTGAGCCGATACCACCCGGGATTGCTTCTCACGTGAATTCCCATTGCTTCGGTATCCCAAGGCGGACGGGCGTACCACGGAATCACAATCGACCAAAACCCAATACGAGAGGAGAGCTGATTGTCTTGATCAATAGAACTGAGATCGACCCAATCTTCAGGATGTGTGTGAAGGAGTGCGATAAGTTGCCGACCCTCTTTGGACAGTTTCTGATAAAGCTGAAATTTGGCGGCTTCCGTCAGCTCCAACGAGAGTGCTGTGCCACGTTCATCACATAGCTCGTGATGAAAGTAAACCTGTTCCCCAACCCAGTTGTTTGTGCCGTCGATTTTCCCTGCCCATATGGCTCCGCTTTCCCGCCGAGTAACACTGCGCTCACGTAAACCAAAGAGTGTCTGTTCGAACAACTGACTATTTACTATCAATCTGTTTTCGTCGCTCATTGATGTGTGTACCCTCGCGCCGGAAGCCACAGCAGTTGTCGCAGAAAATCTAGATAACTAATCAGTTGGTTGCTGCTCTTTTTCCAAGCACTTCTAGCATGCCAGTCCGGATGCTGAGCAATGCCACCTCGGTCTTGGTCCCAACAAATGAATAAATTGCCATTGCCTTCTTTAAACTTTATCCATTGCTCAAACATAGAGTTGCCTTGCGGCCAGGCTGATGCAACACACAGCAAGTTAACTGGATCCACAAAGCGTCCATCGATAGGCTGTGTTCCGTACATATCGCACTGGAGACGAACCATATAATTACGCTCGTCTGGGGCATGCAACCGAACATAAAGCAAGTCTTTATCTCTTTCTTGAAGTACTAGCTCCCAAAAGCCTTGCGTCACGCCATGTTGGAATTCCGCCGAATTTATATCCTCACTGAGTCCCACATTTCTTCTCCATTCGGCTCAGGCCCGGGTTTGACCATCCAGACAGTCTTACAACCAGAGAATGGTCCGATCTTGGTACGGTCGTTCAACGCGGGGCCTGTCGGACTGCCGTCGCGCAACTCGAGATTTGCACAGGCATCTACCGCTACGTGGAAGTGACGGCACCCCCATTTGTGGACATCAGCCCAGGTCTCGTTCGATAGAAAACGGCGCATCGCACTAACGCTTTCAAAGTGCAGATCAATGCAGACACGACGAACTCGTACACTGTGCTCTTTTCCAGCTCCTTCGCTGAAAAACTTTGTGAGTTCAGCTTCGTCATCACGGACTCCAATCTCTTTGAGCAGTGCCTCACGCTCACTATCGAGTTCTGCCGCGACAACGGCTAGGGCATCCGACACGCGCTCGTTCACAGAAACCTCACGCTCAGCCTTCGCAACCACCACATTGCTTTCTTCGACTTCAATTCTCAAACGCATAAAACCCCCAATCAACGGTCGTTTCGCTTGTAGATTCCTGTCCCGTCGAGATATCATGAATATAATGAGGATTGTTTCTTAAGTCAAGTTGTGTCCCGCAAAAAACATTAAACGGAGGATTACATGCCAAAACGGACCCTAGAAAGCCTGGGCCGACTGGTTCGAGAAAAACGAGGAGCTAAGAAAATACGAGAAACAGCTAAAGAAATTGGAATTGGTACAGCAACGCTTATGCGCATCGAAAACGGACGCATCCCGGATGTCGAAACATTTGGGAAAATATGTAAATGGCTCAACATTGACCCGGGAAGCTTCCTCGGGTTTGAACCGATCTCTGCAGCAAATACAGCTCAAACGTTGACTGCTGTATCGACTCTTTTTAAAGCAGATCAGAACCCACAACCTGCCACCGTCCAGGCTATCGCACAAATGGTGCTACTCGCAATGAAAACTCAGCCAGGACAAGAAGACTCTGATGCATGAGTGCAACACTGGAAAGAGGATTCAAGAGTTGGGCAGAAAGAACTGCCGCAAGCCTTCGCACAGAGCTCTCATTGTCTCCGAGAGAGCGCTTGGACCCTCATCAACTTGCAGCCTATCTCCAAGTTGAGCTCCGTACGCCCTATGACATCCCGGGGTTGTCAGCTCAGACAAAACATCAGTTGCTTGAAGTTGATCCCTCGGGATGGTCTGCCGTAACCATTCAAAAGGGCCAGACGGCTCTTATCATTTACAACCCAAAACATTCTCCTGGTAGACAGGCCAGCGATATCACTCATGAGCTTGCCCATCTTATATTAGGACATCGAGCAACGACTATGATCATGTCGCAGGATGGCCAAATGGTAATGCGCAGCTACGATCAAAAGCAGGAAGATGAAGCAAACTGGCTTGCTTGGGTGCTGTTATTGCCCCGGGAGGGCCTGCTTTACTATCGCAAGCAGAAGCGGCTTACTGCCGCGGAAATTGCTCAGAGTTTTGGAGTTAGTGAACAACTGGTTTCTTATCGGCTACGTATCACAGGAGTAGATGCACAGATACGGGCGACCGGGCGATTTCATTGAGTCCCGAATCCCCTATTCCTTCTCACGCGGAGTGGCCCGCCCATTCGCTCCTTTTTGCGAAGGTTCTCCCTTGCCCGTTAAGCAGTTTTTCTCTCGAGAGATGGTGGAAGCTGCAGACATTTATTTTTCCAGAATGAATCTGCCATATTCACTTTCAACAAAAGCGAAATAGTTTCAAGTTTCCAGTTTCGAGTTTCAAGTTTTTTCGAGACGGATTTTCTCAGATCAAGTGTTTAACCACAAAGGGCACGAAGGAACGAATCACAAAGGACACAAAGGAAGGCGGGGTGGCCAGGCTAAGCTTGTCAGAAAGCCCGGTGGCAAGCACCGGTTGACGAGAATTTAGTAATATTGCCGCATGACTCTTTCTGCGAGAAATCAACTTGAAGGCATTGTCGAGGAGATTCATCTGGGCGGCGTGATGGCCCACGTAACCGTTCGCGTCGGGAACAATTTGGTGGAAAGCGTCATCACCCGGCGTAGCGCCGAAGAGATGCACCTGAAGAAAGGCGACACCGTAAAGGCGGTGATCAAGGCTACTGAGGTGATGTTGTTGAAGGACTAGGCCGCGTGGGCCGGTTAAGCTTCCTGGTCAGCAAATACAGTTTCGGGCCCACGGCAAGCCGGGATAGATTTCGAGTTCAAGTTTTTTCAGGACGGATTTTTTCAGAGAATGCCTTTCGGCTCCATGGGCGATTGACATATCCTCGGGGTCCTTCGACTCCGCCCTCGCTCCTGCGTCGCTCGGACTCTGCTCAGGATGACCGATTGATATGGTCACCTTCGAATTAGAAAACTCGAAATTATTTTGCTAACCAAGCCGGACCACGGCCACCAGAACTCTTCTTCACTCAGTCGTCCGCAACATTACTCAGTCTCCGCAACATTTTTTCCTCTGTCATCGTGAACAACTTTTTCCTCTGTCATCCTGAGCGGAGCCGCGCTTCGCGGCGTAGTCGAAGGACCCCGAGCATGCGTACCGTTCCCATGCAGTTTCAGGGAATTCTCTCGATTCACTCCTGCCCTTTGATGTCTTCCCCGGGAAACAGCATCCTGCGGCCCCACTTCTCCGCCAGATCTTCCCAGCGCGGGTTCAGCTTCTCAATCAAGGCAATCTTCTTTGACCGTCTCCAGCCTTTCAATTGACGCTCCCGCGCAGTGGCCTTGTGAGCATCGTCGTATTTCTCGTAATACACCAGCCTGCCACAATGATATTTCTTGGTAAAGCCCTCGAATTCTCCGGACTTGTGCTGTCCCATGCGTGTTACAGGCTTGCTGGTCATGCCGACGTAGAGTGTGCCTACGTGCTCGTCACGATATAAACCCAGAATTCGAAGTCCATGGGAGAATGCCTTGCTACTGCATTTTAAACTCACACATCTTCGGGGTCCTTCGACTTCGCTGCGAAGCAGTTCAAACGTTTAACCACAAAGGCCACGAAGGAATGAATCACAAAGGACACAAAGGGAGCCGGAACAGGTCGCCAGTTGCCAGTAGTCAGTTGCCCGCAGAATTAACCGCAAGATCCTTTGCCTTCGGCTCAGAATGACAAACTAAAGAAATCCACGAAAATCCGCGTTGCGGATGGTGAAACGATAGTGCTCCCTCGGACACTACTTTGATGCCGCCAGTTGTACCGCTGCGCTAAACGCATGACCAAAAGGAGCAAACGAGATAACGCGCGGCGGGACTGAAGTGGCCGGACGGCACATCCGGCCGGTACGTTGACTTCGTACTATTGCAGGAGTAAGGTGGTCGCGTTCTCAAGACCCCAAGCAGCTTTGCACGTTCACCATCGTCTGGCCATCGGTGAGAGCGCCGCTTCGTTCAACATAAAATCCAAGAAATCCAATAGGAGAAAAGGGTAGGGTATGAAAAACTTAGCGACTAAGACAAACGAAAGCAAATGGCGTTCGTTGCGCAAGAGCGCCGCATTCAGAAAGCAGGCAGGCTTCACCCTCATTGAGCTCCTGGTCGTGATCGCGATCATCGCGGTCCTGATCGGGTTGCTGCTGCCCGCGGTCCAGAAGGTGCGGGAGGCGGCGGCGCGCATGTCCGCGCATCCTCGCCTGCACGCACTCGGCGCGGACATCACCGCGTTTGGCGATGGCTCGGTTCGCGTCGCCCAAACCTTCGACTTGAGCCTGGCAACCGACGCCGCAAACGCGACGGAAGCGGATACTGCCAACGTGGACCTCCATCCCTTGAAATTCTTCTGCGATGCCGATACCAAGATCACGGGCTTCCAAACCCGGATTGACGCTCTGCTCAAAGACCGTGACGTCGCAAGTGAAGACCGGGACGTCGCAGGTGAGGAACGCGGGGACCGGGACCTCTCACGTGAGGAACGCCGGCTGCTGATCCAAACCAAAATGGCGCTGAATGAGGAGCTGCCGGCCGTGCAGAAGCTGGCGGAGGTGCTCCGCAAGAAGACCGCCGTCTGTTCTATACAGTGATTGTGATGGGGCGCGGCCTTCTGCTGCGCGGTTGCAGCACGCGCAGCCGGGGGCCTGCCCTTTCGCGCTTTTTTCGAAGGGCGGGGCGTCTTATTGTTGGCTATGTGGTCATGCCTGAACGCAGAATTTCTTTAGAGAATGCCTTTCGGCTGCATGAGCGACCGATATTTCCTCGGGGTCCTTCGGCAAGCTCAGGACAGGCTCTTCGACTCGGGCATTCGCCCTCGCTCAGGATGACAGTCCTAAAATGACCCAATGCTCCGATGACTCAATGACTCAATCTGCAAGAGCTCAATCTGCAATGATTCAATCCGCGCAATCTGTGAAATCCGCGGTGAGCTTTTGTTTTCGCCAGGAGCTAATTGCCAGGTGCCTGGACTAGATGTAGCTCAGCCACCAATCCTTTCTTCTCGCCTTCAAATCAGCAAACCATTTACAGGGGAAGTACAGAATTACAACCGCGGTGATCCACATCAGGTAAATAAAGGGCAGTCCATGGCCATAGCCGGGCGGCGTGCCATTGAAGATCGCGCCCTTGAACAACCACATCACCGGCTGTTGAAAGGCAAGCGCCACGATGATCGCCATGATGTGAATCAGGAACAGATGCAGTATGTAATAGAACATTGGCACACGGCCGTAGATCAGCACGGCGCGCCGCAGCCAGCTTCGGAGTGGGAGTGGGAGCGGAAGCGACAGCGGCGTGAGCTTGTCAAACAATCCCAGCAGGATAAGCGCCGGTCCCAGGGTCATTAACAGGTACTGCAAGCTGGGCGGATACTTCTGCACATTCAAGAAAGCAATCACGGATTGCGATGCCGTCGCCTGCAGCGCGAAATCTCCGTTCGACGGAGTGAAGGAACTAACATCTACCGGAGGATTTCCATACAGATGTCCCAGGCGGAGCACCACAAAGAGCAGCACGCAGGCTGTGCCAATGCCCAATACCCAGCGCCGGCGTTGTTCCGCGGGCTTTCTCAAGATTGCTCCAAAGGCGTACCCGGCGGCCATCACGCCGATCCAGGGTATGAGCGAATAGAACACAAAACCTGCTACCGGGATACCATGGAAGGTGGTGAACTGGTGAAATGTGGGAACATGGAGAATATTCCAAAAGATTCCGAACCTTCCGAAACGCTCGGGCGGTACGCGGTCCAGCAGGTTGTGCCCGGCAATGATCGCCAGCCCAATGGCGGCAATCGCGCGCACCGGCAGCCAGCGCACCAGCAGAGCCAGAAAAATCATTGACCAGCCCAGGGCCCAGATCACCAGCGCGATGAAGCCGGGAAAGATGGGATAACCCGTCCAGGCAAAATAAAAGATGGTCTGTTCCATTAAAACCAGCAGCAGCCCTCGTTTCCACAGGAAATCACAAATTTCTTGCGGCGATTTTCTTGTGCTGGAGAGGAACGCACCCGTTCCCGCCAGGAAGAAAAATACCGGGGCGCAGAAGTGCGTGATCCAGCGCGTGAAAAAGAGCGCCAGCGTGGTGTGAGCTACGTCTTCGGGCTGGAAGCGCGCATAGGTGAAGAAGTCGCGCGTGTGGTCCAGCGCCATGATCACCATTACAATTCCACGCAGCAGATCGACCGAGATCAGGCGTTCGGCCCGCGGAGTCCCGGGAAAAGCCGGGGTGATTGGAATTGATTCTCGGGCTGAAAGCGAAGCGCTCGTCGGAGTTGTAGTCATAATTGGTAATTAGCTCACAACAGAAAAGCGTAAGCAAGATCCACTTTCTTTGACGATAATGGAACCAAAATGTCAGCCTCTAAACTGATGTAAAAATATAGGACGTGAGCAGCTTGCATGAACCCCTGGAAAGAGACCTGAATGAAAGTTGTCAGCATCGGTGAAGTCCTTTGGGATGTCATTGAACGAGAGGAGCACTTGGGCGGAGCCCCGTTCAATTTTGCAGCGCATCTGCGCCGGCTCGGTCACACCGTATTCTTTGTCAGCGGTGTAGGCCGTGACCAGCGAGGAGAGCGCATTCTGCACAAGATGGCCGAACTGGGTCTTCCGACCGGATACGTGTCTCGTGTCAAGAATACTGCAACCGGCGTGGTCGAGGTTACACTCGACACAGCAGGACAACCGCAATTCATCATTCATCGGCCTGCGGCCTACGATTTTCCCAAGCTATCAAAACTGGAACTAGAGCAACTTTCATCAGAGCAGCCTGATTGGATCTATTTTGGGACATTGCTGCAAATGAATTCCCAAGCTAAAGCCTTGACGGCTGCGCTTCTGGCTTCGAATAGCGCCCGGCGCTTCTATGACGTAAATCTTCGTGCCGGCTGCTATGACGCTCCCCTGGTGCGCGAGTTGATGTCACAAGCGACGGTAGTCAAGCTGAATGACGACGAGGCTTCGGAGATTGCGCAGATGTTCCATCGTCCTCAACCCGATTCACTCGAAGAATTCTGCCGAAGCTACGCCAGCGAATTTGGCTGGGAAACAGTCTGCGTAACCCGCGGCGCGCGAGGATGCGCGCTCCTGATCGGCAATGAATACATCGAGGCCGATGGGTACCCGGTCGAGGTGGCGGATACGGTCGGCGCTGGTGACGCCTTTGCCGCAGCCTTCCTACACGGGCTTGGCAGCGGATGGCAGCCGTCGCGAATCGCTGACTTTGCCAACCGTGTGGGAGCACTCGTCGCCAGCCGCAGAGGCGCGATTCCTAGCTGGACGGGTGAAGAAGCAATGGCGCTGGGGCAGGCCCCGAAACTCTAGGAGAGATGGCTAAGAGTAGTTTTGGCGTATGAGCCGACGGCTGCCACTAGTGCAAGTCCGCTAGAAACGCCTGCAATCCCTTCAGTACTTCAGGCTCCCGCGTCAGATACACGAAATGACCAGCACCAGGCAGATCAATAAAATGCACGTCCGAGGCCCCATTGAGAAGATTCTTGTTCCATCGATCAACATAAGCCTTGGTTGCGACGTTAAAGGCGTCAATAGCGGCGCGTTCGTCTGCGTCTTTGGGTTGATATCCAGTCGCTTCTGACTGATCCTTGGGGTAGCGCACAAATTCACAAAAAGCCAGGACTGGCACACGGATACCAGAGTAGTCCCGCTTTTTCTGTCCAGCTCCAATTGCGTTCCAAATCGTTTGGGGACTTTTGGGTTTGCCCTTGGTTCCGTCGGGGTTGGTCACATACATATTGCGCAACTCCGATTCGGGAAAGATGAATTGCCCGTTTCGCAGTTGCCAGGCATGGTAAGCACTGAATGATCTTGGCTCCTCTCCAGAAGGGGGTGGAGCAGGAGTGCGCATCGGTGCCGGCAACTTGTTATAAAGCTCAATGTACGCCGGATCGCTACCGGGCCAGTCTCTTGGGTCTCCAAGGGCATCCAAGTACACAAGACCTGCCACACGATGGGGATGCTGGTGCGCGATTATCGTCATTTCGCCGCCGGCCATGGAGTGTCCCACCAAAACCGGCGCTTCGATCTTGAGCGAATCGAGGACCTCAACAACATCATCTGCCAGCCGCTGTTCGTCATAGCTTGAAGCCGGTTGACTGGAGGCGCCGTAGCCGCGCCGCGTGATGCCGTAAATGTGACCGAAGCCTGTCAACTTAGGAGCGAAGTCGTCGAATACGTGGGCCGTATTGCCCGCCCCTGCTAACAGCACAACCGCCCGGCCGGATCCGCCCCAATCGAGAACTTCCAACCGGACGCCTTGTTCTACGGTCACGAACTGGACTTCGTGCTTCGAGGGATCCTGCCACGTAGAAGTCTGAGCTGTGGTGTTCGACACGGCTGGGACATCCGGCTTCTCTTTGTTTTGTGCTGTGAGAAGCGTGACCGCCGGCAATTGTTGCGCATCGTTCTGCCGTTGATCCGCAGTTGCAGGCGCAGCAGAAGCGAGGCTTGACGTGATCAGTAGTCCCGCAACAATAAGGAGCTTTACCAGTTTCATTTTCACTCCTTCCCTGCCTATTTCCCTTTGGCCATGGCAATCGCGGCGAGATTTCCACCCAAGCCCATGGTTTCGACCGCCGACGAGGGCACAATCACCATGGAGCCGCGTTCTTTAATGGCTTCGTACAGCATGTTCATGGCGCGCAGATGAAGCGCAACCGGATTTTCGGCATAGGCCTCAGCCGCCTTAACAAACTTTTCCGAGATTTCTGTTTCGGCCTGGCCCAAAATGATTCGTGCCTGGCGCTCACGCTCGGCCTGGGCCTGCCGTGACATGGCGTCTTCCAAGGCCTGCGGAATCTTCACATCCCGTATCTCAACCGATTGCACGGTGATTCCCCACGGATTGGTTTTCTGATCCAGGATGCGCTGCAGCTCTCGCCCCAGTGTTTCGCGCTCGGTCAGCATTTGCGCCAGCTCGTGCCGTCCGATGGATTCGCGTAGCGCAGTCTGCGCGCTCATCCCGATCGCTTCCTGAAAGTTTTCGACTTCCAGAATGGATTTCTCGGCGTTCCATACCAGCCAGAAGACGATGGCATCAACATTCACCGGGACCGTGTCGCGTGTGAGCGTGGATTCCGCGCTGACATTGGCGACCCGCACCCGCTGGTCAATATACGGACTAAGTGTTTCTACCAGCGGTATGATGTGAATCAGCCCCGGCCCGCGCAATCCAACGTACTTGCCCAGACGTAGAACTGCAACTTTCTCCCACTGCTGCACCACCTTAATCGCAAAAAGGAAATACAGGCCCAACAGAACGCCGGCAATCAGAAACGCGGGTTGGTTCAGCAGACGAGCGGCAATGGCCCCTGCAACGACGCAGATTACAAATAGAGCCCTCGCGATTCCAGCAATTGGTGTACTTATGTTCCTCGGCATGGTAGTCATCTCCTTGGCATCGGCTCACTTTGAGCGCTGATGCAGTTGCTCTAATAAATCTTCGACGGTAAATCCCGCGGCGCCGGCGCGCGCGACGAAATCGCCGATGATCTGCGCTAACTGCCGGTCGCGCTCGGCGTCGTCTTTTTTTAATTTCTTCTGGCTGATAAATGTCCCGGTGCCCTGGTGGGTCTCCAGCAGCCCACCGAGTTCCAGCTCGCGATAGGCGCGCAAAACAGTATTGGGATTGATCGCCAGATCAACCGCAAGCTGGCGCACCGTGGGGAGTTGATCGCCTGCAGCCAGCGAACCGGAAGCAAGTCCGCCCCGGACCTGATCGATGATTTGGCGATACACCGGAACGCCGCTGGCCAGATCGAGCCGCAACCGGAAGGGCGTTTTCGTAATTGTTGAAGACTTACTCATCTAATTAACTAGTGTTATATATAACTAGTACATTGTTGTCAAGAGAAATTTGCTGGAGGAATAATCCTCTGTGCGGGCATGAACAGGAACCTAGCTGACGGCTTTTTTATGGAACTGGCGAAGACCGACTACAAACAACAGAACATCGAATGCCGCCAAGGCCACCAGAATCAACGGAACCGGCAGGTGCGAGGACTGGGGCACCAGCGTTGCCCGCAATCCTTCGCTGGCATAGGTGAGCGGGTTGAGGAGAACACCTTTCTGCAGGATGGGAAATTTGTCGAGCGCGCTCCAGGGATAGTAGGTGCAGCCAAAAAACATCATCGGGGTCAAGACCAGGCTGAACATCAGGCCGATGTGCTGCTGGTCCACGCTGCAACCCAGCGCAAGGCCTCCGCAGGCTGAGAACCCAGCAACCAGCACCGTAATGCAGACAAAGAGCAGTGGATTGGCAAGATGCAACTCCAATCCGGGCCGAAGAATAATCCATGCCAGCGGAATCACGACTAAGCCGGCGACCACAGCCTGGACGAGACCGGCCACCACCTTTTCCACTGCAACCCAGGAGATCGCGATGGGGGCCAGAAGGCGATCTTCAATTTCGCGGGTGAACTGGAATTCTGCGATCAGGGGCATGGCGACGGCCCAGATTCCCGTGAATACCATGCTGATGGCCATGATGCCGGGAAGCAGCAGGCTCTTGTAAGCAGCCGGAAGATAACCGCTGCCCACCATGACGCGCCCGAAAATAAAAACGAACAGCAGCGGTTGCAGAAAAGTCTGGAACAACAGAGGAACCAGATTGCGCCGGGCCACGTGTACATCGCGGGCCAACAGCGCCAGGAAGGTTTTACCATTCATTCGCGCAAGCTCCTGCCGGTGTGATGGAGAAACAGGTTTTCAAGGCTGGGTTCGGAAATATGTACATCAGACAGTTCCACGCCAAAAGCCGCCGCGGCGTTCACAATCTCCGGAATCAGGGAGCCGCCCCGGCTGGCGTAAAGATCGGCGCCAGTGTCTCCGGAGGGGCGCACTTCGGTTACGCTGGGTAAAGTGGCGAGGCGCTCAAGTAGCGGTGCGGAGTGATGTCCAAAACGCAGGCGCAGGAGAAATCCGCCGGGAATAGAAGCTTTCAGCTCGGCGGGCGTACCCGATGCGATGATGCGGCCATGATCAATGATGGCGAGTTGCTGGCATAGCGAATCGGCCTCTTCCATGTTGTGGGTCGTAAGCAGGATGGTGCGGCCTTTCTGGTTATACTCGCGGATAATTTCCCACAGCAGCAGCCGGGTTTGCGGATCCAGGCCCACGCTCGGTTCATCGAGGAACAAGACCTGCGGGTCGTGCATCATGGCACGCGCGATTGACACACGCTGCATCATGCCGCCCGAAAATCCGCGGACGAGTTGGTCGGCACGGTCCGTCAACTGAAAGCGTTCGAGCAAAGCATTGGCGCGCTCACTCCGTTCGCGCGAACTCAGGCCGAAGTAGGCTCCATGGAAGAGCAGAATCTCGCGGGCGGTAAGGGCAAAATCCAGGTTCGGGCGCTGAGCCACCACCCCGATCTGGCGCTTGGCGGCCGTCTGATCGAGCCAAACATCGAGTCCGCTAATCCAGGCCGTACCACTGGTTGGGCGCACGCGGGTGGTCAGAATGCCCACGGTGGTGGACTTCCCCGCCCCATTCGGACCGAGCAGACCAAAGATCCCGCCGGGGGCAACGTCGAGGTCAATACCATCAAGCGCGGTGATCTGCGGCTTGGGCGCCTTATTACGCTTGCCGGTCGAGGCGGAAGCATCACCGCGTACGGCTCCGGCTGGCGGATTTGAGTTGTAAATCTTGCGCAGATCGCGAGTACGAATTGCCGAGTCCATTGCTAGGGTCCCTGGTCGAGAGCGCATCACGCTCTGGCGACCGCTGAAACTGAAACTAAGTATACATAGCAGTGCTGAGGAATCATAAGTTCTGTTGATGTCCCGCGCTTTGTTCTACGTCATCGCGGCTCGGGATTATCTGCAAACCTAAGTATTAAAGGAATCTTGTCCGAAAGAATTGTAAAAATGCGACATGTTTCGGCATTCGTGATCTGAAAGGATATACTCTGTACCCGACTAACAATTCCGGTATCCTAGACATATGAAACTACGTGGTTGCGGTACGGCCCTTGTCACCCCCTTCAACGCCGATGGTTCCGTGGACGAACCCAGCCTGCGCAGTCTGGTGAGTTGGCAGGTCGAGTCAGAAATTGATTTTCTTATTCCCTGCGGCACCACTGGCGAGACCCCGACTCTTTCGCGCAGTGAATGGCAGTTCGTGATTGAGGTAACGATTGATACAGTTCGGGCACGCGTACCCATCGTGGCGGGAGCGACTTCTAACTCAACCCGCGAGGCCGTGGAAAAAGCGCAGACGGTTGCAGCCATTCCTGGCGTGGACGCAATTCTGACTGCCTCTCCTTATTACAACAAGCCCACGCAAGAAGGCCAGTACCAGCACTTCAAGGCCATCGCCGAGGCGGTGGATAAGCCCGTCGTGCTCTACAACGTCCCCGGGCGTACGGCAGCCAATCTTGAGCCCGCTACCGTCGGCCGGCTGGCCGAGATCAAAAATATTGTGGGCATCAAAGAAGCCAGTGGCCTTATCGGACAAATCTCCGAGGTCTTTAACAACGTTCCGGAAGATTTTACGGTCCTCTCGGGTGACGATGTCATGACGCTGCCGGTCATCGCCCTGGGTGGAGCAGGCGTGATTTCGGTTGCATCGAACGAGATCCCGCGCGAGATGGCGAAGATGACCCGCGCGGCATTGGATGGCGATTGGGAGATGGCAAGGCGCATCCATCGCAAATTTTTGCCGCTCATGCAGGCCAACTTTATCGAATCGAGCCCACTGCCGGTGAAAGCCGTGCTGGCCATGATGGGAAAAATTGGAGAACACTACCGCCTTCCCTTAGTCCCGATGAAGAAAGACACGCGCGCAAAGCTAGAGGCGATTGCGGCAGAAGCCGGATTGCTGAAAAAAATTTTGGTGGCAAAGTAGCCGCTCTCGGTATTGACTCTATTCTGGTCCGCGTCTCTCTGCATTAATCTGCGGCGAAAAACGTGTATACTCAGCCGCGATGCAACCTTTACAGAATGAAATTGAACGGCTCTTTGCTCTGGGAGCGCAGGCCAAGTCAGAATCCTCCGCGCGTGAGGTGTTTCTCGAATTCCGTTCCTCTCTTTCACGCGGGAAAATCCGCGCCGCGGAAAAACGCGGCAACCAGTGGTATGCCAACGTCTGGGTGAAGCAAGGAATCCTGCTGGGCTTTCGCCTGGGTGAACTGGCTGAGATGGGCTCCGACGCAACCCTCTCCTTCGTGGATAAAGACACCTACCCTGCCCGCCGCTGGCACGTTGGCGATGGCATTCGTATCGTCCCGGGAGGCTCCTCGGTGCGCGAAGGCGCTTATGTGGCGCCCTCGGTGATCTGTATGCCGCCCATGTATATCAACGTGGGCGCTTACGTGGATGAAGGCGCCCTGGTAGACTCCCACGCTCTGGTTGGCTCCTGCGCTCAGATTGGCAAGCGTGTGCACCTGAGTGCCGCCGCCCAGATTGGCGGAGTGCTGGAGCCTGTCAGCGCTGCTCCGGTTGTAATCGAAGATGAAGCCCTGGTCGGCGGAAACTGCGGAGTCTATGAAGGCACGCAGGTCAGGACCCGCGCTGTGTTGGGCGCTGGGACTATACTGACCCGCTCCACGCCGGTTTACGATCTGGTTCGCGGCCAAGTCTACCGTGCTACCGATGAGCAGCCCCTCGTAATCCCGGAAAATGCCGTAGTTGTACCTGGCTCCCGGGCCGTCGCCCACGGCAAAGGCGCGGAATGGAACCTTTCGCTGTACACGCCAGTCATCGTCAAGTACCGTGATGAAAAAACCGACAGCCGGGTCGAGCTCGAAGATTTATTGCGGTAACGCTTGAAGATTTTTAAAAAAAATCATGAAAAAGAACATCTTATTGGCGGGCTTTGTAGCCGGTAGTCTCGCCGCCATTCTGACTACTTTGGCGCATTTTCGGCTAGTCCCCATTCCAGAAGCCGCTCTGATGACAGCCCGCTGGGCGGCAATCGCAGTCCTGATCGCATATGCTTTCTTGCGCCGCTCCCTGACTCCCTGGATCCTGGTTAGCATGCTCGCCGGTGCGGAACTTGGCCACGACTGGCCGCAAGCCGCTGGGCACCTTAAGGTGCTGAGTCAGATTTTCCTGCGCCTGATTACTCTTATCATCGCTCCCCTGCTCTTCGGAACTCTAGTCAGCGGAATTGCCGGCCATCCCGATCTCAAAAAGGTCGGCCGCATGGGAATCAAGTCCCTCATTTATTTTGAGGTGGTCACGACCCTGGCCCTGCTGATCGGATTGGCAGCCATTAACATCAGCAAAGCCGGGATGGGAGTACAACTGCAAGCAGGCGATGCCTCCGCCACAGCTCCAACCCCAGCGCGCCCCGGCGCGACTGAAATCATTCTGCATGTTTTTCCGGAAAACATTGCCAAGTCTGTTGCAGAAGGCCAGATATTGCAGGTGGTGATCTTCAGCATCCTGTTCGGCATTGCTTTGGCGCAGGTCCCAGAGGAGCGGCGAAGGCCCATGGTGCAGTTCTGCGAGAGCCTGTCGGAAACCATGTTCCGATTCACCAACATGGTTATGCTGTTCGCCCCCGTAGGCATTGGCGCCGCCATTGCTTTCACTGTAGGCCAGGGTGGGCTGAGGATTATCGGGAACCTCTTCCAGCTCCTGGTTACGTTGTACTGCGCGCTGCTGGCTTTCATCTTCCTGGTTTTGCTGCCGATTGCGCTGCTGGCGCGTGTGCCTTTGCGAAAGTTTCTCAGAGCTGTTGCCGAACCGGTCTCGATCGCGTTTGGCACAGCCACATCGGAAGCCGCGCTTCCACGCGCCATGGAAGCCATGGAATCCATTGGAGTGCCGCGGTCAATTGTGGCTTTCGTCATGCCCACCGGCTACAGCTTTAATCTTGACGGCAGTTCAATCTATCTTTCACTTGCTGCAATCTTTGTAGCGCAAGCGGCCCACATTCATTTGAGTTTTGGCCAACAACTCACGATGATGCTGACACTCATGCTTACCAGCAAAGGAGTGGCAGGAGTCTCGAAAGCGTCGCTCGTGATTCTATTGGGCACCGCCGATCAGTTGGGCCTTCCCAAAGACCCTATCCTGATTCTGTTCGCGGTGGATCAACTTCTGGACATGGGCCGTACCGCGATCAACGTTCTGGGAAATTGCCTGGCAACCGTGGTGGTTGCCCGCTGGGAGGGCGAATTCCCCGAGAAAACATCGTCGCCTGCGGCCGTAGAAGCCCTGACGTAGAACCATTTTCAATGTTGGTATGCCCTCTCTTTCGGGCGCTCCGCTTCGCTACGCGCATGCCCGCGGCAGCAAGGAATTGTCATTTTTCAGCGACTTACGGCACGACTCGTGCCCTGACACACGTCTTCACACACGAGGACTTTTTCCGCAGTCTCTGAAGCCGTGCCCCTCCGAAAGATCTGTGGTAATCCGTGGCGAATTTTCCTCTGTGTCCTTTGTGATTAAACCAAATGTGGTTAAACCAAAAACAAAAGCCCGCAGGATTTCTCCTGCGGGCTTAAAAATCAAATCAACTAAGACTTACTGGCTGCTTGGTGTGCCGGCAACGCTTGCTGTATTCGAAGAGTCGTTGCTGATGGTTTCGCTCGGAGCGACTACCCCATCATAGGCGGTGGTGACAAACAGTTTGCCACGTCCGGCGGTAACTGAGCGTACCTCCCATCCCAGGTGGCCGGATGAATGCCATTTACGGCCGCCATCTTTGGATTCGTACACCGTCGTCGTAGTCGTGCTGCTAACCAGGAGCCGCTTCCCTTCTTCATCATAGGAAACAGAATCCACATTGGTTGACGGCAGGCCGTTCAGCACATGCTCCCAGTTGTCGCCTGAGTCCGTGCTGCGGAAGACGCCCATGTGAGTTGCAATCCACAGAGTATTCTCCCCATCAACCGCCAGGTCATGGATCCCGGTGATGAAGTAAGGAACATTGGCAGCGTACCAATGAGCGCCGCCATCAACAGAAACCACTACTCCCGTATGACTGGCTGCTGCAACCATGCTCTGCTGCGTGTGCACTGCCACAAAGTCGCTCTGGCCTGCGATAGTTCCGCCCTTCCAGCTTTGGCCGCGGTTGGCTGAGCTGAACAAGCCATTGGTCGCGGCTGCATACCAAACGTTATTGGCAAAAGCGATGTCGTTGACGCGCGTTGTGAACTCGGAGCGTTCGACTTTGGTGGTCGAAACCATCTGCGCCACAGGTTTTAGTTTCGCCTTGGCGGGGCGCAGCACGCGTTTTGTAGTTGTCGTTTCCTTGATCATGACGTTGAGCGGTCTCCAGCCTGATGCGTCTTTGCTGGAAGTGAAAACGCCGCGGTTGGTGCCGGCAAGAAGCGCGCCGTCTGGAGTCTGACGGAGCACAAAAATATCGCGTCCGCCCAGACCTGAGCTCATCTGGCTCCAATGTAACCCGTTGTCGTGCGAAACGAATACGCCGCCGAACTCCTTGTCGTTGATGATCCCGGCGTAGAGCGTGCTGCTGTCATTATTATCGAGCAACAACGACCCTACCTGGCGATGCGCGAATCCACGATTCGAAGCGGAAAATGTGGTTCCGGCATTTTCGCTTTGCAAAACTCCTCCGCGGTCCGTCGTCAGCAGCAGGCGGCTGGTATTGCGCGGATCAAGATAAATATCATTGACCACCACACTGGGCGAGGTCATCAGATGGAAGCTCTTGCCACCATCGATCGTCTTCCATAGGCCCTCGGTCGTTCCGGCATACACAACCTCGGAGTTGGTTGGATCCATCTTCAGCACATGTGTGCGCCGGGCGGTGAAGGGCATTCCCTGGATCTTATGGAAGAGCTCAGCACCGTTCTCGCTCTTATAAATTCCCGAGCAGGCGCTGATGTAAACCACCTGCGGGTTTTTCGGATCAATGATGATGGAAAATACATCGGAGTCGTCAATCACACCGTTCTTGATGTTCTTCCAGTTGGCTCCGCCGTCAATGGTCTTCCAGGGCAGGTGCCAGGTTCCGGCGTAGATGATGTCTGGGTTTGTGGGATCAATGGCCACCGACTCAAAGTTCTTCATCTCGTTATGGTTCAGTGGAGTGATCTGCGTCCAGCTATCGCCGCCATCTTTGCTGCGAAAGACGCCATCGAGCGCGCCCACAACAATTGTTTTTGGGTCGGTGTTGGCCAAAGCCAGGGCGCGAAGCGATTTGCCATGCAGAGCATCAATGGTCTGCCAGCTCTTGCCCCCGTCTTTCGAGCGGAAAAGATCGCCGCCCACATTGCCCACTCCCCAAGCAGCAACGTAAATGATCTTGGTATCTGTGGGATCAATAGCGATTTTATCGAGAACGTAGCTGTCATCGCTTCCCAGATGGGCGATCCGCGTCCAATTGGCTCCGCCATCGTTGGACAGGAAAAGTTTTCCCGCCATCGTGCCCATGAAAACCCGGTCGGGATTCTGTGGATCGTAGGCGAATGCGCGAGTATCGCCGCCTTCGGGGCCGAGTGAGGCCCAATGCGCCGCAAAAACCATGGGTGTGATCGTGCAAATCATGGCCGCAATAAGAATTCGCAGAGCAAAGAACTGCCATTTCCTCATAGATTTCACCTTGATTACCTTACCTTGTCTGGGGGAGTTCTTAAATAAGCTTTTCGCTTTGGCCAGAATAACCTAAATTGAGTGGCGGTCGTCATACTAGGATGCCTGGGGGAACTCATTTAGGCAAGGTTACTGAGGGACAATAGAAAGGGCCGGTCGGACGATGCCGACCGGCCCAAACTACTGTTAAACCACGGTTTACGGCTTAGGCCGCCTTTTTCTTCCTAGGTGCCCGCTTGGCCGGTGCTGCCGGTTTGCGAGACTGCGGTTTCACCTTGGCCTCGTTGATCGGAGTGGTGCCAGGGCGGTCTTGGTCGAAGTTAGCGCCTTCCGGCACAATCCAGACCTCGACTTTCGCCTCACTATCGGTACCGGTGCGTGGATCAATACGGCTGGCATCAATTGCCTTCTGGTTTTCACCGGAGGTCAGATAATCCTTGGTGTTGACGGCACGCTGTGCTGCCAACGTCTTCGGCTTCTCTTTCTCCTCCTGCTCGCCCACCAAGACTGACTTGGCGTTCGGGCTCTGCAACAAGGCATCGGCAGCACCATCCAGGCAACCCTTGGCGGCGTTGTCCACACGGGCTGGTTTGCCCTTCTTGATGGTGATGGCGAAATCAATCTCGCAAGCCTTGGTAGCATGTGGCTTTTCAGCCGGCGGAGTCACATCCACATTCGCACTTCCCGGAGCGGTCAAGCCGTTTTTGTCATCAGTGCAAGTTGCTCTTACCGTAATAGGTCCTGCAGGTGCACCCACGGTATCCAGCGTCGCGGTGGCGCCGCTGCCAGTGACCTTGCCTGCGCTCGCAGACCAGTTACTGACGCTTGCCGTGTTTCCATCAGTGCTCTTGCAATCGCAGGTAATGGTGGAAGGATCACCCGTGATAACCGACGTTGGGTTCGCCGTGCATGACATGGTTGGCGAGTGCGCCGGCGGCGCATTTACTGTGAACGGCGCAGAGCAGTCTGCAACCCGCTTGTTGTCGGTCACGTGGGCGGAGACAGTGTAACTGCCCGGGGCGAGGCCAGTGGTATCAATGGCCGCGTTTGCCTCATTAGGAGTCACTTTTCCGCCGGTGGAGTTCCAGGTATAGGTCAGCTTGTGGTTGGGCGGGAAATTCGTAGGTGTGGCAGTGGCTTTTACAGCTTCGCCGGCCAGCAGTGAAGTCGGTTCCAGACTGCAACTTGCTGAAACTGGCTTCTCCTCTTCCCCTCCAATAAGCCATACCACACCACCCTGCAAACGGGTGCCGCGCAGGATGGTTTTAGGCACACCCGATCCCGGCAAGCCTCCGGCGCCAAAACGGTGGTGGGCAGTTATAAAGTCGGCCTGAATCAACCGCAGGGCCCAGTGCTTGGTCAGGTTCATGTCAATACCGACTCCACCCTGAAAACCAAAGCGATTGTCAGCCGTAAAGTGGTCGGGCGCAAGACGCGAATAGCCGACTAAGGCCTCAAGGAACGGCGAAAAGTGTTCTCCGCGGAAGGTCAGCTTAGGGCCCGCCATAACGGTATTCAGGGTGCTGGGGATCCTGGTTCCGCTGGTGCCGTTGTTGAAATGGCCACCGTAGTCCAGCGTGAGGCCTAGCCACTTATTGAAATCATAGGTGCCCGCCAAACCAACGCCCACAGGGTAGTTTCGCAAAGGAACACCGCTAATTTTTGCATTGGGATCTGCCCAGGAGTAGCCTGCGAAAATCTCCCATTTCGGGGCAGGCTGGTCTTGCGCAAACACTGTGGCGCTTGCCAGCAACAGACAGGCAGCTACCGATAAAAGGGCAATACCTCTTTTGATTCGATGCAACATGGAAGAACCCTCCGGAACTATTAGTACCGTCTAACTAAGGTCTGCAACTTATGTATCCTAAAACTTACGGCTGAACAAACTTACGGCTGAACGTCTGACTGCGTATGAGTAACCAAAAGGCTACGGGGTGCGTGAAAACTACGTTACGGCGCAGCCAAAAACAACGGCCCAGGCTGCGATTTCCAGATGCGTAAGAAATTGCGGCACGTGAGGGCAGCTCACGTGCCGCAGAGTTATCGTCATCTTTCCAAGTTGATTATTTCTTTTTTCTTCTGGTTCCGCCTTTGGTTCCCTTTTTGGCTGGCCCTTTCTTCGGGCCAGTGCGCGGCGCAACCTTTGGTTTCTCTCTTCCACCGATCAGGGAGAGGGCATCGGCGGCGCTAAACGGATACCGTCGCTCGGACAACTGCGAAGGCACGCCCGGCGCCTCCACTTTCATATCCACGCGCCGGTTCGCTGCCAGGACAATCGTGCGCATGTTCTGCTGCAGTCTCCTCTTTTCTCCAGCCGTCAGCGAAGGATCGTCTTCCATCGATTGCTTTACGTTGTCGGCTGAGAGCTGCTCCTGCTTGCCCAGCGCGCGGGTATCAATGCTGTCACCCGGCACGCCCTGATCTACCAGGAAGCTCTTGACTCGCGCTGCGCGACGTTCGGTCAATGCCTGGTTGTAGTCAACACTGCCGCGCGGATCAGCGTGGGCTTCCAGCTCCAGCTTGGCGTCCGACTTGACGTCAAGATATTTCTTGAATTCAGAAGCTATCCCAGTCAACGTGGCCTGTTGGCTCTTGACTAGCCCGCCAGTAGGATTCTTTTCCGTCGGCTGCGCCGTGGCGAAGTAGACACTGCGGAGCACAAGAGTCGGCGGCGGTTGAACCACCGGCTTTGGTTGTACAGAGAAGCTAGTGGTGGAGTTCGCCGTCAGCTGATGGTCGTCAGTGGCGGTACAGGTCGCGCTGCAACTGCCAGGCTGAATGTTGGAGGTATCCACTGCAACGTCAGTGCCCTGTCCACTCGCGCCGCAGCCAGATGTGACTGCGACGGTAACCGGACCGCCCTGCGGGCTGCTGGCATCAGAATGAATCGTGATTGAGCCGCCTTGCACTACGCTGGAAGGGCTTGCGTTGCAGGTAATGGTCGGTGGCAGGCGCTTCTTGGTAGAAAAGGACGTCTGGCAGCTGGCCACGGCCTTTTTGTCGTGCGGATCGGTGACATGAGCGCTGACGTTATAGCTCTGTCCTTCCGCCGCGCCCGTTGTGTTGATGGTAACCGACTGTCCCGTACCTTCCACTTTGCCGCCATTGGTGGTCCAATCAACATTCAACGTGTGATTAGGATTGAAATTTTGCGGCGTGACCGTGGCTTTCACCGGCTCACCCGCCCAGACTTCTGATGTATCCACCGAGCAACTTGCAGAAACTGGCTTCTCCTCTTCCCCTCCGACAAGCCAAACCACGCCGCCCTGCAAACGGGTGGCGCGCAGGATGGTTTTAGGCACACCCGATCCCGGCAAGCCTCCGGCGCCAAAACGGTGATGGGCGGTTATGAAGTCGGCCTGAATCAGCCGCAGGGCCCAGTGCTTGGTCAGGTTCATGTCAATACCGACTCCACCCTCGAAACCAAAGCGATTGTCAGCCGTAAAGTGGTCGGGCGCAAGACGCGAATAGCCGACTAAGGCCTCAAGGAATGGAGAAAAGTGTTCTCCGCGGAAGGTCAGCTTAGGACCCGCCATAACGGTATTCAGAGTGCTGGGGATCCTGGTTCCGCTGGTGCCGTTGTTGAAATGGCCACCGTAGTCCAGCGTGAGGCCTAGCCACTTATTGAAGTCATAGGTGCCGGCCAAGCCCACGCCCACGGGGTAGTTTCGCAAAGGAACACCGCTAATTTTTGCATTGGGATCTGCCCAGGAGTAGCCTGCGAAAATCTCCCACTTCGGGGCAGGCTGGTCTTGCGCAAACACTGTGGTGCCCGCCAGCAATAGACAGGCAGCTACCGACAGAAGGGCGATACCTCTTTTGATTCGATGCAACATGGAAGAACCCTCCGGAACTATTAGTACCGTTGACTAAGGTCTGCAACTTAGATTCCTAAAAATTTACGGCTGACTTCTGAATAAAACAGGGCTGCACGGCTGCTACTTCCGTGTAGTGTACAAAATTGTACAAGCAACCCCGAACAAGTGCAAAGTGTTGATTTCAAATTTTTTACGAATGTTTACTGCAAAGTTACTGTATAAATAACGGGATTACATTTGGGGGAGTGGCGGACCTGGCTCAGGCTGCATCTTATATACCTGTACCCCTCAGGTATGCGTAGATTTTGAACAGCAGTTTGTCACCTGGCCGCAATGCCATAATGGTATTGAAGCTTTCGTATGAACCAGGAAAAAGTACTAATCGTCGAGGATGAAGAAAACGAGCGCAGCGGCCTGGCCGAACTGATTTCGGCCTGGGGTTATCGCACAGAGACCGCCAAAGACGGCGCTGAAGGTTTTGAGAAGTTTACTGCCTGGTCGCCGGCAATTGTTATTACCGACCTGAAGATGCCGCGCATGAGCGGCATGGAGCTGCTGGAACGCATCGCCTCACAGCCACACTCGGCCGCCGTGGTGCTGCTGACCGCCCAAGGCAGTATTGATGTCGCCGTGGACGCCATGAAGACCGGGGCCTATGATTTCATCCAAAAACCGGTTGATCCTGCCCGTTTGAAAACTATCCTGAACAATGCCTCGCGCCAGCGCGGCACCGAGCGTGAGCTGGAAGCCACGCGCCGCAAACTGCGTGACACCGGCGTACTCGGGGTGATGGTGGGATCGTCCAAAAAAATGCAGGAAGTCTTCCGCCTGATTGAGATGGTAGCGCCCAGCACAGCTTCCGTCCTGATCACCGGCGAAAGCGGCACTGGCAAAGAGCTGGTGGCGCGCAGTATTCATGACTTAAGTCCGCGTAAGGCGAAACCGTTTCTTGCCATCAATTGTTCGGCCATCCCCGAAACCTTGATTGAAAGCGAAATTTTTGGGCACGAAAAAGGCGCCTTCACCGGCGCCCTGGAACGCAGAGCAGGATGCTTCGAACTGGCAGAAGAGGGTACGCTCCTGCTTGATGAGATTGGCGAAATGCCGGTCAACACACAGGCCAAACTTTTGCGCGTACTCGAAGACCACAAACTTCGCCGCCTGGGCAGCAAGGTTGAGACTACAGTAGATGTACGCGTACTCGCGGCCACCAACAAAGTTCCTGAAGAAGCCGTCGCGAAGGGAGAGCTGCGCAATGATTTGTATTACCGTCTGAACGTCTTCAACATTCATCTGCCTCCGCTGCGCGACCACAAGGAAGATTTGCCCGACCTGACCGAACATCTGCTGGCCGATATGAGCCGCAAGCACGAACGCGAAGCGGCCATGGTGAGTGATGAAGTGATGAAGTCGTTTCAGGACCACAACTGGCCGGGCAACATCCGCGAACTGCGCAACACGCTGGAGCGCGCCGTCATAGCCTGCAACGGCAAAGTCATCGAGCATCTCCATCTGCCCCCTGCGTTCGGTTCGATGGGAGTGCACGCAACGGGGCACGACGCCAATTCAGTTCGGGTTGGAGTAGGGACCACGGTCGGCGAGGCCGAGCGCCTGCTGATTCTGAAGACGCTGGAATCCACCAACAACAACAAAACCCGCGCCGCCGAGATTCTGGGCATCAGCCTGAAGACCTTGCACAACAAACTGAAAGAATACGGCGCGTCTATCGGTGCAGCCGACGGCAACGGATGATGCCAAACGGGTGAGCTTTTGGTGAGCGCTGTCCCGCGCGAACCAAAAGCGAGGGCGTAGCAGCCTTGTTCTGGCTGCGGAGCCCTTATAGAAACGACGACTGCGGACTAAGGACTGAGGACTAGACCTCATGCGTCTGAAAACCAAGCTCGTACTGGCCATCAGCGGCATGGTGATGGCGCTGGTGGTGGCCTCTTCCAGCATTTACGTGCTGCAGATAGTCCATCAGCGCGTACAGGATACTTACGACAACGGCGACTTTGTCGCCCACCAGATTTTCTTCGTCACCCATGAGGCGCTGGAAGCAGATCTCAGCAGCACCCAGGTAGATACCGGCAATCCGCAGGCCGTACGCGAAGCCACAGAAGAAATTCTTCAGACTGATCCTGGCCTGAACTCCCTCATGCAGTCTATCGTGGGATACTCGCGTCCCATCTATGACGTAGCCATTGCCGGTCCTGATGGTCGCGCTCTGCTTCACACCGATTCGATGGTTGCATTGAGCGGCAATCCCCTGCCCGTGCGTGAAAATTTCAAGGTCGTACGCGACGGCAGCTTTCGTCAGCAGCTTGCCATGGTCTACGGTCCCCCCAAGGTCTATGAAATAAGCGTTCCCATCGAGCGCGATGGCGCTCCCTTCGGCTCGGTGCGTGTGGGAATTTCAACTGTATTTCTCAAGAGCGAGCTGCGTCCCCAGCTCAATCATGCCCTGCTGCTCTCCGGAATCGCGATTCTGGTTACCTTCATTCTGGCGGCATTGCTTTCTAACGTTGCCCTTCGGCCCCTGGTTCTGATTGGCCGGCGACTCGATCTGATGACCGGCGGAGCGCCCGAGCCTGAACACGAAGCGGCGCGCGGCGATGAAGTTGGCATGGTGACCACCAAGATCAACCGCCTGGGGAAGCAGATGCGCGACGTAAAGGAGATCTTCAGCGCCCTCAAAGACAACCTCGACCAGATCATGGCCAATCTGCAGGATGGATTGATTCTGTTCACCCGCGACTCCAAGGCCATTCTGGTCAGCGCGGCGGTAGAAAATTTTCTCGGAGTTTCGCGTGAACTCATGCTGGGCCACAACGTAGACGAATTCTTTCTCAAAGATACTGCCCTGGGCCGGACCGTGCTCGACAGCTTTGAATCGCATACGCCCATCGCGCAACGAGAAGTTGAAACGGAAGACGGCAGCCGCGTTATGGTGAGTCTGGATTTTATTGAAGAGGGCGGCGAGCGTATTGGCGCGTTATTGACCCTGCGGGATGCCGAGTCGGTGCGCCGCATCGAAAGCGAGATTGAACTCTCCCATCGTCTGGCGGCGATTGGCAGGCTTGCTTCCGGCGTAGGACACGAGGTCAAGAACCCCATCAACGCCATCGTGGTGCACCTTGAGCTTCTTCGCCAGAAGCTGCAGCAGGCCGATCCGGCAACCCGCCGCCACATGGATGTCATTGGCAGCGAGATTCATAGACTCGACCGCGTAGTGCAGATGCTGGTGGATTTCACCCGCCCGGTGGAGCTGCGCCTTACTGAGCTTGACGTTCGCAAGCTTGTGGATGACGTAACCCAACTGGCCTCGCCCGACGCCGCTCGCCAGGGAGTGAAGATCGAGCGTCAGCTTCCTGTCGAGTCCCTGCTGGCGCGTGCCGATTCTGACCTGCTTAAGCAGGCTCTCTTGAATGTCGTGCTGAATGGAGTGCAGGCCATGCCCCAGGGAGGAACTCTAAGCATCCGGGCATCGAAAGAAGACGATGAAATTATGGTTGAAGTACGCGACCAGGGCAGCGGCATCCCTGCCGAAATTCGCGACAAGATTTATGACCTTTACTTCACCACGAAGAAGACTGGCACAGGAATCGGTCTGGCCATGACCTACAAGGTCATGCAACTGCACCACGGTTCGGTGGATTTTGAGTCCGGCGATGGCCGGGGAACCAGCTTTCGTTTGCGGCTGCCCTTGTTGGGGGCTGTTACTGACTCACGTGAGTTTGCAGTGCCTGTGCCAAAAAAATTGTGATGGGTGATGCAGTACAGCAGCAACCTTATTTTGGCTGAATAAGTACTTAGAACGTGTTTCAAAAATGGTATGAGAACTCAATTTTGTGGGCACCGGAAGGACGAACAACCCCGAAGGGGTGACGTATTATAGCCCAGCGCTTTCAGCGCTGGGTATTGTGGGAAACAATTCGTAGTCCCGTTAGGGACGACGCTATGCCTTCGACTTCTCACACAGTCTCTTTAACCGCTGAGGGCTGTGCCGCGAGCATTTTTTGAAACACGACTCTAGATCAATTGGCCTATGAGACACTGAAACCGCTTAGCGGCCAAAAAAACTCAAGTGCACGATACAATGGAAGAATTGTTGCGATGAAACGCCACTCGTCCCAGCTCGGAATCTGGTTGCTCGCAGCCACAGCCTTGATTACTGGCTGCAATAAGAAGAAACAGCCTACAGTCGCGCCGCAAGCAAAAGCGCCTACGGTTTCGTCTCCGCAACCTGCTACACAGCCGGCCACGATAACTCAACCGCCTGCGACTACTGCTCCGGCGAATCAAACCGCTACTACCACTCCGTCGGCCTCCAAGCCCAAAGCCAAGCCAAAGACTAAACACAACCACGCCAAGAAAACTGCTCCGGCAACGAATCCTCCCGCGAGCAAAGAAGCCAACGCAACCCCTGCACCTGCCGTCTTGGCAGCACCGATGACAACGGCTACGCCTGCGCCCAATACACCTGACAAACCTGAAAAAACTGTAGTCCACGATGGCGGAACGTCCGAGCCTCCGGGGGCAATTCTTCCCGGCATCGACCAGAATGAAGCCAACCGGCAGCGCGAGGCGACAGAGAAACTCCTGCTCTCTACAGACGACGCCCTCAAGGGCATCAACCGTACATTGACGGTTGACGAGCAAGCCATGGTGGCACAGATTCGCAATTACATGACGCAATCACGCGCCGCCACCACTGACGGCGACCTGCTGCGCGCCAACAACCTCGCCGTCAAAGCCCACCTGCTCACCGACGAGCTCATCAAGCGCTGAGGAGCTTCAGCTCCAAGAATGGTACCATTCTGATATCAAAACATTGCTTTCCTGGAAACGACAGGCCATCATTGTGCTAAACGTGTCTCTAGGGTGAGCCCAATGCGAGCGCCGGATAGAGCGAGCAGTGGGCGAGGGCGTAGCACCCCGAGCGAAGTCGAGGGGGCTGCGGAGCCCTCAGAACAACGTTTACGCATTTCAGAATGCGGGGCTCGCGCCCATTTGGTCTTTGAAAATTCGATTCATAGTTCTGAGGACTGAGGACTCTGGCGGCACTTGCTGCTAGTGCACCATATTTCTTCGATATGTCATTGATTAACTGTGACTTAGTATCTATACGGCCTATTTCAGCAAGTGGGGTTGAGGCCATCTCTCCGAAGGACGAAGCCGGAGTTTTTCCTGAGGACTGAGAACTGACGACTGAAGACTGCTCTCCTGCAAGTGATATCTATCCAGTAAACACCTCAGACTATCTCAGCAAGTGTCCGCCGCAAAAGCGACTTTCCCCAGTAAATATGCGGCGATCATGGTTGTTTCAGGTGGTTCCAACCACTTGCAGCAAGTGGGGGTCGGATGCCGAGTTTTGGGCCGGAAAAACAGGATAGTGAAAATAACTAAAAGGTAAAGTACTGAGGACTTCCTAAGCCCTTTTTTGTGCCAGCACGAGTCCGCGCGGGGTGGGCATAAGCAAGACCGAGATCAGCCCTTCCTGTTCCATCTTCAAGGCTGCCTCGCGTACGGTTTTGAGATGCGAACTGGCATCGTGCATCAGGATCAAGCCATCGGAGCTCATCTGGGGAAGAAAGTACCGAACCTCCTGTTCGCGGATTTCAATGGCACTGTCGCTGAAAAATATGTTGATAGGGCCATTGACCTTCATTTCCAGGCTCGATTCATTGCGCAGGTCAATCCATTTTTTCAGGCCGGATTCCTGAATGCGCTCGCGTGCCTTGGCATACACCAGCGGATCAAACTCGCACGTCACAATCTTTCCAAATCCGTTTTGCTTCACGCCTTCAGCCATCCACAGCGTGCTGATTCCCATAAATGTCCCGGTCTCGACAATGAGCTGCGGCTTGGTGGTGGTCACCAGCGACTGCAGAAACTCCAGCACCTCGACTTCGGCGGTCATGGAATCAAACATGCGCCAGCGCTCTGGGTTCGGACACTCCGCCGTAGCCTTGTGATACTCGGGTTGCACCACATCGCCCTTCTGGCTGGAATGGCGCAGGATACGGTGCTCCTGCTTCTCGCCTTTGAATCCCCTTCGGATGTAGAACAGGATCACCACGCCTACGATCATCGAAAGAAACGCCACTAACTGTGCGTTACTGAACAATCCAAACACCGAACGCGGATTGATCCGGATAAACTCCACCAGAAAACGTGCCAGCCCCGTCCAGATAAAATATTCGGCAATTACCTCACCCTGCGGACGCGGTTTGCGCAACGACTTGCTGCCCAGCTTCCACAGGTAAAGGAAAATCACCAGGCCAACAAGAAATTCATAGATAGGCGTCGGATGCACGCGCTCCGTAGTCGGAACCAGTCCGTTGGGAAAGCTCATGCCCCAGGGCAAAGACGTTGGAATGCCGTAGTCTCCATCGCCTGAGACCAGGCATCCGATGCGCCCTATTGCATATCCCAGGGCTGCGGCAGGCGCGGCCACGTCAAACATGGTGGCAATCGGGATCTTGTAGTGCCGCGCCAGCCACAACAGGCTCAGAATTCCGGCAATCAGGCCTCCTGCCCAGGCAAAACCTTCGCGGCTGAACAGTTCAGCGGCAGGATGCGCGAACAGATCGGCAGGGCGCTCCAGCACGTGATAAAGCTTGGCTCCTACGATGCCGGCCAGCGCCGTGACCAGAATGATCGTGTCGGCAACGTCCGGCAGCTTGCGCCGTAGCATGTCGGCACGAAGCACAAAGTAAGCGATGAGAGTGCCAATCGCCACCAGGATGCCGTACGTCCCTAACTCCAACGGTCCGATGTGAATAAATGGATACAAAAAAATCCTCGTTCCAAAAAAAGATTCTCATATTCAGTATATGTCAGCAGCTTTTCCAACAAGAAGGCTCGCACGCTTTCATAAATCTGCGCTCATCTGCGTTAATCTGCGGCAAATGTTTTTTGCTTCGCTCCCAAAATTCACTCGGTGCTCAAGAAGCTCAACAACCCATTCCCTCCACGCAGCACAAAGATGCGATACATTGGAAGTATGCGTAAAATTCTGCAAAGCCGCGCCATGCGGTTCATCTTTGCCGCCAATCTTATCTCCATGATTGGCAGCGGGATGAACGCCGCCGCCGTCTTCTGGCACGTGCTGCAGATCACGCACTCGGAAATGGCTTTAGGCAAGTTGCTTCTGTTACAGACGATTCCTGCGCTATTTCTGCTTCCCTTCTCCGGTCTAGTGATTGACCGCGAGGACCGCCGGCACCTGATCCTGATCCTCGATTTTGCGCGTGGCAGCATCACGCTGGCTGTTGCCATCCTGGCATTGCGCGGCGAGGTGCAAACCTGGCACCTGTACGCCATGTTCACGTTGGTCTCAGCCGGCTTCTGGCTATTTTGGCCGACCATGAACGCTCTGCTGCAGGAGGTCACGCCTTCCGACCAGTACGTCCAATCCAATAACTTTCTGATGGCCAGCTTCCAGGGGGGATGGCTCATCGCCGGCGCGCTCGTCGGCTTCGTCTATGACCACATCGGACTGGGCTGGATCCTGGTGATTGACTTCTCCACCTACGTCATTTCTTTCTTGTGTTACTACAACGTTCGCAAAGGACGTCACGTTGTAGCTCGCCTGCAACCAGAAGCCGCCGACCCGGCAGCTTCGCAGTCTCAACCCCCTGCTGAAGAGGGTACCTGGACAAAATATTTTCACGAGCTTTCCGAAGGCATTCATTACCTCAAGGGCAAGCCTCACCTGCAATTGGTCGGGTTGGGCTGGGCGCTCTTTATCGGGGCCATGCTGACTCAGGGCGCTGTGACCGCTCCGCTCAGCGACCGCATCATGCACGCCGGCGCCGTCGGATACGGATGGTTCAATGGCGGCTGGGGAATCGGGGCCTTCACCAGCGCACTTTATTCTCCCTGGCTGATTAAGCACTTGCATGCCCACCGCTCCGCCGGGATCGGGCTGGGCGTCTTGGCAATATGCCTTGTGGTGCTGCCTTTCTCGCAGTTTCTTGCCATTGCTGTTCTTGTTTACGTGGTCATGGGTTCAGGCCGAGGCATCACCCACACCGCTCTTGCCAGCGAGATGATGGAGATTGTGCCCAAGCATTTCATGGGACGCGTGCAGAACACCTTCTACTTCCTGGGGACCATCCTGCAACTCTTCCTGGGGATAGGCGTTGCCACTGTCGCCCACCGCATCAGCCTGACCTTGGCCTTCGCCTGCATCGGCGGCATCTATGCGCTGGCCTGCACCGCGGTCATGTGGCCGGTGGAACGCAAAGCCCGGGCCATGCGCGTCAGTGCGCCCGAATCGCTGTAGTGCTGACGGCCGATCGCTCAGCTCAATTTGTTATCCTAAAAGTTCTTTTTTATGGAGAAAACATGTCCAATAGTATGGAAGGACGCACTGCAGTCGTATTCGGAGTCGCCAACAAGCGCAGCATCGCCTGGGCCATCGCGCAGGCCCTGCAGCAAGCGGGAGCCAAGCTGGCCATCACCTATCAGAACGAGAGGCTGGAGCAGGAAGCCAAAGATCTGATTGAAGCCCTGCCCGGCGCCGAGGCTTTTCGCTGTGACGTCTCGCGCGACGAAGAAATTGACCGGCTCTTCTCCCAACTCAAGGAGAAATACGGGACTCTACATACGCTTGTGCATAGCGTCGCCTTCGCTCCCGCCGAAGAGCTGAAAGGCGACTTCGTGAATACCACGCGTGAAGGCTTCCGCATCGCCCACGACGTGAGCGTGTATTCCTTCATCGCCCTGGCGCGCGCCGCCGCACCCTTAATGCAGCAGGGTGGCAGCATGATTACAATGACCTACTACGGCGCAGAAAAAGTGGTCCCTAACTACAACGTCATGGGCGTGGCCAAGGCGGCGCTTGAGGCCACGGTACGCTATCTGGCCGACAGTCTGGGCAAGCAGAACATCCGGGTAAACGCGATCTCTGCTGGCCCCATCATGACTCTCGCTGCTCGCGGCATCCCCGGCGTGAGAGACATGTTTAAGTCCCACGCCGAACGCGCTCCCTTGAAGCGGAATGTGGATGTCAACGAGGTTGGCTCGACCGCACTCTTTCTGGCTTCAGACGCCGGCAGCGGCATCACCGGCGAAACCATCTACGTGGATTGCGGCTACAACATCATGGGATTCTGAGGATTAAAGATTTACGATTTATGGCTAGAGTCAGTCCCACTATTTCATTTTGCCCTTCGGTTTTTTCTCGGCGCCCACCGCAAGCGTCTTCTTCAGCTCGCGCAACTTTTCGCGCATCTTGAGCCGCGCTCTGCGCTGGCGATTGTCCCGTGATTTGTCTCCATTGTTTAATGACATTGTGAAATATCCTCCTTTAGCATCGTACAACATACGCTCCAAGCGAAGAGAGAAATGACGGTATGACATCGTGGGAAAATCAAGGCGTCTGCAACACCGTAATCCGTCTTTGGTTCTCGCCTGTCCTCTCAATAGCAATCTCCACATCGCGCTCTTTGCAGAAGCGCTCAAACTTTTCGCCCCACTCGATGATGACGAGGCTGCGTGCACCGAACAGATCGTCGATGCCGAGCGTTTCAAGTTCGCGTTGTGTATCTATGCGATAAAGGTCTATGTGGTAAATTTCGGCTTGCGGCGAGTGGTATTCGTGAATCAGAGTAAAGGTCGGGCTGGTGACTTCTTCTTGCGAAGCTGCTTTAAATCCTTCAACTACTCCTTTAACTAAAGTGGTCTTCCCTGCTCCTAAATCTCCTTTTAGTAAAACCAATTTAGGCGGTCCTAGCTGCCCAGAAAACTCCCGCCCTAAGGCTATAGTTTCCTCTGCTGAAGAAGTGTTGAAGACTTTCTCCACACTCACTGACGTTTCCGTGCGCGTCCGAGTGTGAGACTTACCGGACGATTCGTAAGCTGGTCTGAAGCCTGAATCGCATGCGGAATTTGCTGGATAATATCTTCAGCAAGGACCGAGCGCTCTCCCAGCGACCTCGCCGCCAAATCACCGCTGAGGCCATGGATATGCACCGCCGCAAGCACTGCATTAAACAAATGATCTGGGCTCTGTGCGATGAATCCTGCGACCATTCCGGTCAGCACATCTCCCGATCCGCCCTTGGCCATTGCCGGGTTTCCCGTCATGTTGACCCAAACCATTCCTTCCGGATCTGCCACCAAGGTTCTGTGTCCTTTTAAGACAAGAACCAGCCGATGCTCTGCCGCAAATTTGCGCGCGATTTCCACCCGATTGCTCTCAATTTCATCCACGGAGAGTCCCGTCAAGCGCGCCATTTCTTTAGGGTGCGGCGTCAGGATCAGAGGGCGCTGCTTCCCGTTCAGCAGATTGGCTTTTCCTTCAAAGGCATTTAGACCATCGGCATCAATGACTACCGGAACTTTGGCATGGGCCACGATGGCATGCACGGATTGTTCCGCCTCAGGCGCGCGGGAAATTCCCGGACCGATGGCAACTACAGTCTTGCCGACTAAAACTTTCTTGATTGCACTTTCTTGCGAAGAAATTGCTATCGCGCCTGCTTCGTTCTCAGGGAGAGGTACTGTCATCAGCTCCGGGGCAAAACCCGCTACGGTCGGCAAGACCGATTTAGGAGTTGCCGCAGTCGTCAGCCCAGCGCCCACACGCATGGCTGCTATGGCTGCCATGGCTGCGGCACCGGCCTTGCCGGTTGAGCCTCCCATGACCAGCACATGGCCAAAGAGTCCTTTGTGGGCGTCCCACGGCCTAGGGACCCAGAGCGTGTGGAGATCGTTTTTCGTGATCACTTCCAGCTTCAATTTCGACTGGATCGCGTTACGGGGAGAGCCGATTTGAGCAACTACAACCGGGTGCGGAGTCAGGTTCAGAAAAACATGAGCAGGTTTGGGAGCGGTAAAAGTGACAACGCCATTGGAAAACGCCCAAATTGTCTTTCTTATCTTCTTCATGTCGGTTTCATCGGCATCAATTCCCGAGGGGATATCCACGGAAACCACCGGGCGCGTACCGTTGATGAGTTCACAAGCCTTGGTATGGAAAGGTGTGAGCGGAGGACGAAAACCAGTGCCGAAAATCGCATCCACCAGCACGTTTGCATTCGCCACCAGCATTGCCGATTCCTGCTCCAGTTCCTTTATATTGCGCGCACAAACCGCAGCCACCGGCAATCTTTCGAACATGACGGCGGCATCGCCCTTCAACTCTTTCGGATCAGCCAAAAGCAGCACCAGCACGTTCTTTCCGGAGTCATAAAGTTTGCGGGCGGCCACAAATCCATCGCCGCCATTGTTGCCCTTGCCGCAAATCACCCCAATTTCTTCCGCTTTTGGGTATTGCTCCAATACAAACTCGGCTACCGCTGCACCCGCATTTTCCATGAGGGTAAGCGAAGGTATGCCATATTTTTCAGTGGTGATGCGGTCAATCTCGCGCATCTCGGCGGTAGTAACAATCTTCATGAGCGTTGGATAGTGCTGGAAGCGGCCGCTTCCAGCCGCGCCATGCTTTCCGGTTCCCCCATAACGATAAGATGGTCGCCAGCCTGGATAACGACATTGGCTGTCGGATTGAAAATCGTCTTCCCTTGTTCGTGTTTTATGGCCAAGACAATGATCCCATAATCTCGGTGAATCAGCGAATTTCCTACGGTCTTCTCGGCAAAAAAAGAGTCTTGGCCGATATGAATTTCTTCAATCACCATCTCCACCCTGCCCTCACGGGTGGTGGCGATATCCAGAAAATCCAGCACATTGGGCCGCAAAAAGCTTTGGGCAATGCGATGGCCGGCAAAAGAATAGGGAGAGACTACTGAATCAGCTCCGGCCTTGAGCAGGTGCTTTTCCGCTGCCTCTTCGCTGGCGCGGGCAATGATTCGCAGTTTGGGATTCAGGCTGCGCGCCGTGAGCACGATATAAATGTTGGTTGCATCTGTGGTTGTAGCGGCGACCAGCCCAATCGCGCGTTCGATGTGGGCCTCATGAAGAAGTTTCTCCTGGGTGGCATCGCCCTGGATAACCAGCCACTCCGGCTCCAGGTCCTGCAGGCGGGCTTCGTCTTTCTCCAACACAACGAATCGAACGGGCTTGCGCGCCAGCTCACGGGCAGCGCGGTGTCCCACCCGGCCAGCGCCGCAGATGATGTAATGGTTTTGGAGCCGCGCGATTTCGCGTCCCATCTTTCGCCTTCCCAGAACCTTGGTGAGTTCGAATTCTAGCAAATACTGCGTCAGCGAGCCGATAGCAACTGTCGCCAGGGCCACCCCGGCAATAATGAACCCAATATTGAAGACCTTGCCGGCGTGCGAGAGCGGATGCACTTCGCTATAACCAATTGTAGTCAGCGTGATGACGACCATGTAAAAGCCGTCGAACCACGACCATCCTTCAATATAGTGGAAACCCGCTGTGCCCACCGCAACCAATGCCACCAGCGCGATAGCTAAAAACTTGAGATGGCGAAGGGCACGCATGAATTACGGCTTCCTCGTGAAAGCGCGATTGTAAAACAAAAAACCTTCGCATTCGTGAGAATGCGAAGGGTATGTATCCTCGAAAGTACCTAGTCTCACTCGCAGATGTCTCGCTCAAGCTGCCTGAGAGCCAGTTGAGAGCTTACTGTGCTTCCTGCCGTATGCAAAATAGAAAATCAAACCGATCACGAGCCAAATAATAAGGCGCAGCCAATTGGTCCAGCCCAGCCCGTAGATCATGGCGCCACAGACGAAGATGCCGAGTATGGAAACCAGCGGCAACAACTTAACCTTGAACGCCCGCTTCAAATCGGGCCGGCGGACGCGCAGGATCCATACCCCCGCGCACACCAGGATAAAGGCGAATAGGGTCCCGATGCTGGTCATTTCACCGACGATATCTTCCGGAATGAACCCGGCGAACAGCGAGGTGAAAACGAAGAACAGCATGTTGGATTTCCAGGGCGTTTTGAACCTGGGGTGAGGTTCCGAAAAAACCTTCGGCACAAGACCATCGTTGCTCATCGAAAAGAACACCCGCGACTGCCCGTACAACATGACGAGAATAACCGACGAGAACCCGGCCAGGATTGCGACCGTCACGAACTTCGCCAGCCACGCATAACCGGTCATGTATTTGGTGATGGCAAAAGCCACCGAGGCTTCCTTGCCCGCCGTCCGGAAATCATTCACCGTAGCTACACCGCTTAACACGTGCGAGAACAAGACGTACAAGACGGTGCAAATAACAAGCGAGCCGAGGATACCGATCGGCATGTCGCGCTTGGGGTCCTTGGCTTCCTGCGCCGCGGTCGACACCGCATCAAATCCGATGTATGCAAAGAACACCACACCGGCCGCCCCCAAGATCCCCATGATACCCCCGTAGGGGTGGGTGACGCCCTGGGCTGTGGTAAACGTGGTGGCGGCGGGGATGTACGGCGTGTGGTTCGCCGGGTTCATGAATCCCCAGCCAATCACGATCACCATCACGACGATGGCGACTTTCGTGATAACGATGAGGGTGTTGACGAACGCCGACTCACGCGTGCCGCGGATGAGCAACGCGGTCAGCACCAGGAGAATACCGATGGCGGGAATATTGATAATCCCGTGAACGCCGGCGTTGGCGCCCATGCCCACCTCAAACGGTGAATGGCTCCAAACATACGGAACGTGGAGGCCCATGAACTCGAGGATCCTATTAAAGTACTCGCTCCAGGCGATGGCCACGGTGGCCGCGCCGACCGCGTACTCGAGCACCAAGTCCCAGCCTATGATCCACGCGACCAGCTCGCCCATGGTTGTGTAGGAATAGGTGTACGCGCTGCCGGCGATTGGGATCATCGAAGCAAACTCCGCGTAGCAGAGTCCGGCGAACGCGCAGCCGACGCCGGCAAGCATGAATGCCAGCGTCACCGATGGGCCCGCGCGGTCCGCAATCGCTGCGGCAGTCCGCACGAAGAGGCCAGCGCCGATGATGGCCCCGATCCCGAGCGCGACGAGTGACATGGGACCCAGCGTCCGCTTGAGAGGCGCTTCACCGCTCTCGGCTGTGAGGCTATCAATTGATTTGGTTCGAAATAGTGAGCCAGCCACTTATATATATCCTCCCTGAGTTCTTGATCGAGATTCGATTCTGTCCACGCCCGCCTCAACCAGAGCCCGCCGATTATACATGGCAAGGAACAGATTCATTGACAGATTGCCGAAAAAAGCTATTTCAGTTTGTGTTCAAGCCTGTCGCCGATCCGCACCCCGATGAGACCATAGGAAATACACCGGAATGCCCAGTAGAACGATGATCAGTCCCGGCCATGTATATTGGGGCTTGTAGCGTAACAATACTATATCTATGAAAAGCGCAAGGGCGATATAAACCGCGGGCAGCACCGGATATCCGAAGGCCCGATAGGGCCGCTCAGCATGGGGCTGGGTACGGCGCAGGACAAACAGCCCAACAATGGTCAGGATATAGAAGACCAGCACCGCAAAAATAATGTAGTCCAGCAACTGGCCATAGGTGCCAGAGAGGCACAGCAGGCAGGTCCAGATAGCCTGCACGATCAAGGCGTTGACCGGCGTCTTATATTTAGGATGAATTTTGGCTACCGGCTCGAAGAAGAGCTTGTCTTTGGCCATAGCGTAATAGACGCGGGCTCCTGCCAGGATTAATCCGTTACAGCATCCGAAAGTAGATATAAGAATGGCAATGGCCATCAGTGCGCCTCCAACGCTGGGAAACATCTGCGACATGACCGCAGTTCCCACACGCTCAGAGGTGGCATATTGAATGCCTCTCGCCACCACGGTAGCTCCATGCGGATCTCCATGCAGCGGCAGCACACTCAAGTAGATAAAGTTGACGGCTACATACAGCGAGATCACCGTGCCGGTTCCCAAAGCGAGCGAGAGTGGCAGGTTGCGGCTGGGATTCTTCACCTCGCCAGCAGTAAAGGTGACGTTGTTCCATGCGTCGGCAGAAAACAGCGAGCCCACTTGGGCCACGCAGAGGACTGTGAGGGTTCCCACCAGCACCCCCGCCTGGATTTCGTGGGAGGCCCCCAAACCGGCGTTGTGCCAAAAGTTGCCAAAATTGGCTGCAATGGCCTGTGGGTTACGTCCGACAAAGATGCCTACAAGGACGAGCCCTAAAAGCGCCGCAACTTTGGAAATAGTAAAGAGGTTCTGGATCCACGCCCCGGTCTTGATGCCAAATATATTCACGATGGTCAGCAATATAATAACGATGATCCCCACCAGGTTCTGCGTGTTCAAGCCGACATTCATATCGCCCAGGACCATCGGGCCAACATGGAGTGCCGGCACATGTGCGTGATACCCAATCCAGTGGTCGGCAGAAACAGAGTCGAAAAAGAAACCAGCAAACTTGCCGAAGGCCACACCCACGGCAGCGATGGTTCCGGTCTGGATGACTAGAAAGAGTGTCCAGCCGTAGAGAAACCCCCACAGTGGTCCCAGGGCTTCGCGCAGGTAGACATATTGGCCGCCCGCTTTGGGCATCATGGCGGCCAGTTCTCCATATGCTAATGCCGCAGTAATGGTCATAAAACCGGTCAATAGCCACGCCCCAATCAGCAGGGCGGGAGAATCAACCTCGCGGGCAATTTCAGCAGAGACGATAAAGATTCCCGAACCGATCATGGAACCCATCACCAGCGTGGTGGCGCTGGTGAGCCC
Organism: Terriglobales bacterium; assembly: GCA_035487355.1. Classification (NCBI taxonomy): domain Bacteria; kingdom Pseudomonadati; phylum Acidobacteriota; class Terriglobia; order Terriglobales; species Terriglobales bacterium. The sequence goes on from DATHMF010000086.1 coordinate 57,918, forward strand.
CAGACCTTTGACCAGTTCAGAAGAGGCAGCGTTGTCGGTGGTAGCTTTTGCGGGAGAGTTCACAGAGGCGTTTTGTACCATTTTTAAAGCTTCACAAATAAGTTGGTTATATTAGCACCCTTACTGCCCCATTATTCATAATAAGTATCAATGGCGAACATCCATAAACCTCAACCTTCATGACCTTTGTGGTTAAACTAAAATCCGCAAAAATTCCTCAACTCTTTTTCGTGGGGAGTCCTGCAAGTCTCCAATAACCGCAACCGAATCCGCTCCTGCTTCGATCACGGAGCGGCAGTTGGTGCGGGTAATACCGCCGATAGCGACAATTGGTTTAGATGCGGCTTTGCGGGCAGCGCGGATTAACTCCAAACCGACTACCGGTTCGGGATTTGCTTTAGTTTTAGTGGCAAATACTGGGCCTACAGCGATGTAATCGGCCGTGGTCTTATCTGCTTCTAAAATTTGTTTCAAATTATGGGTGGAAACACCGACGAAGCAGTTTTCTCCTAGCACACGCCGTACGCCCTCGACTGAGAGGTCTTCCTGCCCCACGTGAACTCCGTCACAGCCACTAGCCAGGCAGAGGTCGGCGCGGTCATTTATCATAAGCATTGCTTCTTTGCCGACCGCTCTCCGCAGCTCGCGGGCATGGCCAAGCAGCTCCCCTGCGGCCGCCTTCTTATTTCTATATTGGATAAGAGTTGCGCCGCCCGCCAGCAATTCCCGTGCATAATCAAGCGTCTTTTGCTGTGCGTGTTCTTCACCTTCAAACATGCCAGCATCAACAATGGCGTAGAGGCGCGGTAGTTTCTTTTCTTTCTTCTGAGTACTGAGTACCTGGTACTGAGTACTGCTTTTCATGCGCTGCGCCTTTCCACTCTGGCTTCTTTGTTCCTGGCCAGAAAACGCTCTATATATTTGGTATCGAAGTTCCCTGCCCGGAACTCAGGATCATTCATAATCAGCCGATGGAGTGGAATCGTAGTATGAATGCCTTGCACGATAAACATCTCCAGGGCGCGCGCCATGCGCGACATGGCCTCTTCACGGTCCTTGCCGTGGGCGACGAGCTTGGCAATCAATGAATCATAATAAGGAGGTATCACGCCCTCGGCATAGGCCGCCGTGTCAACCCGCACGCCGGTTCCACCTGGCGTGTGAAACGCAGTAATCTTTCCCGCAGAAGGAGTAAAGGTCTCAGGATGCTCCGCGTTAATGCGACATTCAATTGCATGTCCCCGGTGCTCGATATCGCCTTGCAAAACGTCATCCAGGCGCTCACCGGCTGCAATGAGGATCTGGCTCTTCACCAGGTCAATACCGGTTACCATCTCCGTCACCGGATGCTCCACCTGAATGCGAGTGTTCATTTCAATGAAGTGCAGTTTGCCTTGTTCATCCATTAAAAATTCGACCGTACCGGCATTGATGTATCCAATTTTGGTCAGGGTCGCGCAAAGCGATTCCCCAACCCACTTGCGCATCTGCGGCGTGACTTGCATGGAGGGCGACTCTTCCAGCAGCTTCTGGTGTCGCCGCTGGATACTGCACTCACGCTCGCCCAGGCTGACCAGGTTGCCGTAGGCATCCGCCAGAATCTGGAACTCAATATGACGGGGGCGCTCGATGAACTTTTCCATGTACAGATCGCCGTTGCCAAAGGCAGCAGCAGCCTCTGACTGCGCAGCGTGAAACAATTCCGGCAGCTCCCGCTCGTTGCGGATCACGCGCATGCCGCGGCCGCCGCCTCCCGCCGATGCCTTCACAATCACAGGAAAGCCAACGCTGCTGGACCATTCCAGCGCCTCATCCACAGAATTAATCACGCCCTCTGACCCAGGGAGAATGGGCACACCCGATTTCTTCATCGTCTGCCGGGCTTTCTCCTTCTCTCCCATCATGCGGGTAATGTCCGGAGGGGGCCCGATGAACTTGATATGGCTGGTCTCGCAGACTTCCGCAAAATTCGCGTTCTCGCTGAGCAAGCCGTAGCCGGGGTGGATGGCATCCACATTGGTGATTTCAGCAGCGCTGATAACCGCAGGAATATTCAGGTAGCTCTCCGAAGCCCGGGGCGGACCGATGCAGATAGCCTCATCGGCAAAACGGACGTGCAATGAGTTCCGGTCTGCTTCACTGTAGATCGCCACAGTGCGTATGCCTAGTTCCTTGCAGGCACAGATAACACGTAAGGCGATTTCGCCGCGGTTTGCAATTAGGATTTTCTTAAACATGAATGATTCAGCGTGGCTCCGCTCAAGGGTTTATTTTGGGCGTATAGCGAATAGATGCTGCCCGTATTCGACCGGCTGTCCGTTGGAAACCAGTTGCTTCACTATTTCACCGGTCACATCAGATTCGATTTCGTTCATTAGTTTCATGGCTTCAACGATGCACAGCACGCTCCCGGCCTCAACCTCGTCTCCCACCTTTACGAAAGGCGGAGAACCCGGAGAGGGCGATTCATAGAATGTCCCGACAATAGGGGACTTCACGATGTGCAAGCCGCTCTCTTCCCCGGCTTCCTTTGCGGCTGTTGGTACGGTTGTAATCGCAGGAACAGCAGGTCCGGCAGTCGGTATAACAGCGCCAGAAACAGACGCCACCGGGACCGGCCCTACGCGGGTCTCGGGCGCTACTATGACCGTTTCGCTCCCTCGTTTGACACGGACTTTTACATCTCCGCGTTCCAACTCGAACTCTGCGATATCTTTCTCGACCAGGAACTCTATAAGTTCTTTCAGCTCTTTATGATTCATGCCTGTTTTGGAGGTATTAGTATTAGATTGTGATAAGTCTTTTCGTCGTTGGGGTAAGGACTTCGCATCCGCGTTCGGTCACAAGAACCATATCTTCGATCCGGACACCGCCCTCGCCAGGAATATAAATGCCGGGTTCCACGGTTATTACCATGCCCGGTTGTAGCTTTTGACGTTGTTTGCCGGCTATTCGTGGCGCCTCATGTATTTCCAGCCCCACACCATGACCGGTGGAGTGCGTAAAAAATTGCCCAAACCCGGCCTTGTTCAGCACGCTTCGGGCCGCTTCATCTACAGCGGATACGGCGACTCCCGGCCGGACCCTCTTGATTGCCGCCAGTTGCGCACGCGACACCGCTTCATACATGGTGCGCGCGCGCGCATCGGGCTTGCCCAGATGCACTGTGCGGGTCATATCCGAACAATAACCCGTGAGTATAACACCGAAGTCGAGAACTACGAATCCTCGTTGAGGCAACCGCTCGCGTGAGGCTCGCCCGTGGGGCAGTGCCGAGCGGGCCCCTCCGGCGACGATGGTTTCAAAGGACATTCCCTCTGCACCTCTCCGCCGGGCTTCATACTCAATTTCTGCGGCAACTTGTGATTCTCTTATACCGGAACGTATATGTTTGAGGGCTGTCGGGAATAACGCAGAGCCGAGCTTGATCGCTAGGCGAATCCTTGTAATCTCTTCCGCATCTTTTATCAAGCGGAGACCTTCGACCATCCCGGAGCAGTCTCTGAGTTCTACTTTCTTCCCTACTTGTTGCTTTACCTGATGAAGAGAAGAAACAGTACAGTGGGCAAAGTCCAGGCCGAGCGTCCTGACTTTGCTCTCTTTGATCCACTGTAGAGCCCGAAGGAATGGACTCCCTTCACTCACAATGGTCTGTATAGCCGCGACCTCCTCGCCCGCCTGTTGCGTATAGCGCCCATCTGTAAAAAATGCCGGGCCCTGGCGGGCAAACACTAATACTGCCGAACTGCCGGTGAATCCACAGAGATAACGTATGTCTGCAGCCTGAGTGAGCAACAGCGCGTCAAGTCTGCTTCGTATGCGCTTGCGTATGACTGCGGCTTGCCTTCGTTCGTAGTATTGCAGGTCTTTGCTCATGTAAAAACAAATAAGCCCCCGCGTTAGCGGAGGCTTATTCAGCTCAAAGATGTCGCGGTTAAGTTTGAATAATCTTGGGAGTGATGAAGAAGATCAACTCCTGTGTTGAGGTCTTAACTACACGCCTCTTGAACAGGTTTCCCAGGATTGGAATATTGCCCAAGAGAGGTGTCTGGGCGATGTTGACTGAATTTTGGGTTTGAATCACGCCACCGATGACCACTGTTCCTCCATCGGCAACCAACACCTGGGTGGTAGCCTGTTGCACCACAAGAGTTGGGTTTCCTAAAATTGCGTTGCCGAAGTCCGGGGTGGTGTTTTCCACGTCTATGTTGAGGAAGATGGTGTTTTCCACCGTGATCTGCGGAGTAACACTCAATCGCAGGAAAGCATCAACAAAGTTTACCGTGGCCGGGCCCAGCAACTGAGATGCGGTTACAATCGGCACTCTGACACCCTGCCGTACCGTTGCCAGAATGTTGTTCTGGGTAATAATACGCGGACGAGAAAGTATCTTGAGCAAGCCCCGCGACTCAGCCAGTGAAAGTTGATAATCCAGACGGAAATTTCGGGTGGCATTGATTATGTCAAGACCGCTGGTCGCGCCTGTGAGTCCTAAATTGGAGAAGAGCGGCACCGCATTTCCATTTGTGGCCGAAACCGTGGGATAGTTCACACCGCTGCTGCCGGCTGGTGCACCCACCGGCACAGGGAAGCTTACTCCAGTATTCGACTTGCCAGCGTCTGGGTTACCGCCTCCGACGGTGTTACTGTTGATATTAACGCCTAGGCCGAACTGGTTACCTATGTCACGCTCGAAGTTGCGGGTAGCTGAAACCACACGCGCTTCAATTTCCACTTCCTGGGTCTTGCGGTCCAGCTTGGCCAGCAACTCGTCAACCTTGGGAATCGTGTTCGGGATGTCGTCAATGATCAATGCATTCTCGCGGTCATCGGCGACCACATCTCCGCGCTGTGACAGGAAGCGCTTAATTGTAGGCACAACATCTTTTGCGTGCGCATAGCTCAGGAAACGGGTCACTGTAATTTTGTCAACCGCAAGTGCCTGGGCTTCAATCTCGGCGCGGTGATTTTCAGCTTCCTTGCGCAGCGTATCCACAGTAGCGATTCGCAACACATTGCCGTCAAGCTGGTGATCAAGTCCATTGTTTCTTTCCACGATGACCAGCGCCTGGTCCCACGGAACATCGTCCAGCACAATGGTTAGGGTGCCATGAATGTTAGGATCCAGCACGATATTGAGACCGCTGATCTCATGGATCAGACGGAAAAAATCTTTCAAATCGACGTCCTTCAAATTGACGGATATCGGTTCCCCGGTGAACCTGGGGCGCGCGGATGTAGAAGGTGTTGCCGCAGCCGTTTGGGGTTCAAGCGACATGTTCTGGTGCACCAATGGATTTAGCGATGCACTCGTCGGTGTCGTGGTTTCGAAAACGGCATCCGTTTTTTCAGGATTAAATTTGGCCGCGGCACTCGTAGCCCGCATTAGCGGATCTACTACTTTTGCCGTGACCGGATGATACTCCGGAGTAATTACGGCAAAATCACTTGCTTTCGTCGGAATGTTAGCAGCGGTTGTAGTTTCGGGCTTGACATCGGATGTCACGTTTGAGGTTACAGCCTGTACGGTTGCCGGTTGCACTGGAGTCGTAGCCGCAGCAACTGTTTCCGCAGGCTTAGAGTCGGCTTGGCTATCCGAGGTAGCCGCTGGTGCTGTAGTCGTAGTCGCAGCAGCCACATCGCTGGCAGCAGCAGGATGAAGTTTTACTTTCAGTTTGTTGGCAGAAGGCGCCAGCTCAAAATCCTGAGCTGAGGCAAGATCAATCACAATCCTGGTCACCGGTGGAGTGAGCTGATAGCGTGATATACGGATGGCCTTCACATCACCAGAGTTGACTGAGATGGTCTTGTTATTGGCGAGTGGCACCGCATTGGCCAGATCAACCACAACGCGATCGGGCCCCGTGAGTTTGAGCGCATTGGGCGAGAGCGGGGCATTGGCGCTGATTTCGACCTCGATCCCATTCTTTCCCCGAACCACTCCTACATTGCGAACTTGGGCAATTCGTGTGGAATGCTTGGCTGGCGCTGGAACCGGGGCCGCCGAAGCAGTCTCTTGTGTCGAGGTGACCGGGTCAGAGATTGCGGCTGGCAGTGCGGCCTCCTCAGTTCCGGCAATACTGATGCGCAGTTGATTGCGGACTTTGTCGAAGCTAGGCTTCGCGCCTGAGGCTATTGCAAATTCAATACGGGCCACATCTTTTCCGTCGCCGCCCTTGTAGCCAAGGACCCGATAAGAAACAAGATTGGGCACTTGCACCCCATGAGTTTTGCCGTCAATGTTAGCGGCAGAAACTCCGGCCATATCCACGAGTAGAAGGTTTTCCGTGGGCCTGTACTCGGTATGCGTAAAAGCGCCCGTCGCATGCAACGTGACAATCGCCACGTTGCCCCGGGAGGAAACCTGTACCTGTGTCAATTGTGCCCCAGATGCTGCTGCCACCGTACTCACAGCACACATCAAGAGGATACCCACCAGTTGTATTAACTTTAGCTTCATCTTGTTTCTCCTCACGCCTTCGGCAATTTCCCAGTGCGTGGCGGCTTGCTTAACTCAGCCGCGTAAAAATTAGCCCACCCGCCTTTCGACGGTTACTGCCTTTAAGCTCGGCCCAATCACTACTCATTTACTGCACTGCTTCTACTGCTTGTCCCACGAACCCCGGCTCTTATACAACCGGTGCGTTTACTGTCTTGACCACCTCGCGCTGGCTATCGTGCCCAAGGTTGTCCAGGTAATGCTCCTTGAAAATGACAGAATCAGGAGTAATTTTTTCCACGAAACCGTTGTAAATTGGGTCATTTTCGTGGAGGAAATATGTTTTTTGCGCTGAATTTTCAACCACCGCAATCATACCGTTGGCCGACTTCACAATTCCCCGCAAAATGACTTCGTTGACCGCCAGGCAGCGTTTACCCCCGCTGCATGCTGTGGTCATCCCTTCAAGGCGCGCCTCGACCGGGCTGATAAACGGATCGCGCTTATGACCAGGGGCCGCCACAGCGGCGGTTGCTTCCGTTCCCGGCTCCGCTGGTTTTTCAGCAGCAGGCGCGGGATTTGCTTTTTTGGTAGCTTTAGGCTTCGCAGTTTTCGGAGCCAACGGGCTGCTGGCCTTTTTGCTCTTACTCGACTTCTTGCCTGAAGCTGCAGCATCACTCGCAGCCGGAACCTGCGCAAAAGCGACGGAAGCCGTCAACAGCAGCACGAAAACGGTCCATTTTATTTTCATCGCAGGCTCTCCTTATCTCGCCGCCGGCGCCGGAGCTGCTGGCGCGGCTTTGGATGAATCATGATTGAAAAACGTTGTTGCCGTGACATTCACTACGACAGACTCGTTGGGCGCGTATGTGTACTGGTTCTTTACTTTTGCGTCGCCACTGCGCTTGGGAGTCGCCATCTGCAGGCTCCCGACGTTGATGATGCGCTGAAGCTTGGCAACGCGCTCGAAAAAGTTCACAACCGCGTAATACGAGCCATCAATATCAATTTCATAGGGCACTTCCGTATAAAACTCACGGGTGACCACGGGGTCGGCTGTGTACCGGCGGATTTCGATTCCCGCGCTTGCGGCGGTATCTTGCATCAGATGGATAAATGCCGGAGATTCCTTCTCATCTGGCACAATGGTCCGCTCGATCTCCAATTGCTGCTGCAAACTTGCAATCTCTCGCTCCAAGCCGGGAAGGTCGCGTTCATATTTGCGGAGCGTCTCGTTGTCCGCCTTCTTTTGTTCCAACAGCACCTGCTTCTGATCGTTGTCTTGCTGAATCGGGTTCACCAAAAGCCACCATCCGCCTCCGCCGACAACCGCCGCGATAACAAGCGCCAGCACTACTTGTAATGCAACCGGCATTTCTCTAAATCCAGCCATATTTCTCACCTAAACAGCGTAAATTCTCGCCGCCCCTTATGATTTCTGCTTTTCACAAGTGAGCTTAAAAGTAAACTCCTGCAAATCCTTCGAGTTTGGGTCTTGTACGGTCTCCGTCATTTCAACCGATTTGAAATAACCCGTTTTTTGCAGGTTCTTGATCAGGTTGGCCACAGCGGTTGAGCTGAGCGCCGTACCCTCAATCGCAATGTTGGGACCTTTGTCCTGCATGGTATTGAGCCAGACTGCGTCGGTATTGTTGACGGTATCTCCGATCATGGTCAGCAAATTCACCGGCCCACCGGATTGATTGGCGCGCAAATCATCAATCACTTTGACACGCCGCTCATAATTGTCCCTGACCCTTTGCTCCTGGTCGTACTTCGCTTTCACCGCTGACAATCGGCGGTTTTCTTGGTCTTCCTTAGCAATTTCATCCTGCAATTTTTTGGCCTTGCTTGATGCTTGCAGATAAAAATATCCAACCGCAAGGATGGCCACCACAAGAAATACGAGGATGATCACAATGGGATTCGGTCCCTCTCCCCCACCGCCTCCCATTCCCGTGATATCGGTAACCGTAGTGGTAGCAACCCGCTTTCCACCACGCTTCGGTTTCGGCGCTCCGAGTAAGTTAATCTTGATCATTGTTCGAAACTCCTAAGGGCCAATCCCACAGCTACGGCGAGTTGCCCCGCGTTCTGATCAATCAAATCTGTAGGCACGCCGGAGCCGGGCGCAATTCTTTGAAACGGATTCAACAGCTCCACCGGCAATGAAAACTCCTGTCGCAGAGCTTCCATCAAACCCGGCACTTTGGCCGAACCGCCCGCCAGGTAGATGCGCTCAATGTGCTCGCCCGCTGCCGTGGCCCGAAAGAAATCAAATGTCTTCTGGATCTCGAGCACAATGATTTCCGTGACCTGTTGCAAAATGGGCATCTTGGCGTCTTCGCTGACGGTTCCCACCTTGCGCCCCAGCTTCAGGGACTCGGCATCGTCAAAACCGAGATCAAGCTCTTTCTGCAGCGAATCTGTGTACTGGTTGCCACCCACGCTGACGTCGCGCGGGAACAACGGGGTAGAGCCCTTCACAATGTTGATATTCATCACGCTCGCACCCAGATTGAGGAGCGCAACCGTAGAACTGGGCGAAGGATCGTAGTTGTACTCGTAGCAGTTCTGCAGCGCAAAAGCGTCAATATCAACCACCGCTGGAGTTTTTCCGGCCAGCGAAAGGACGTTGGTGTAATTCAGAATCTTGTCTTTCTTCACGGCCACCAGAAGCACATCCATGGGATTGCTGCCCTCATCGGAGAGGATCTGGTAGTCCACATTCACGTCAGCAACGTCAAAGGGGATATGCTGTGCCGCCTCCTGGCTGATGGTTGCCGCCAAGTCGGCATCCTCCATGGCTTGCACCTGGATTCTCTTTACAATCACAGAGTGGCCACTGACGGAGGTCGCAACTGCCTTCGATTTGATGCTGTTCTCATTGAAAATTTTGGTAATGGCGCTGGAAACGCTTCCGCTGTCTACAATCATGGAGTCCACGACGATATCGGAGGCCAACGGCTCCAATCCGACATGTACGACTTCAACTTCGCCCCGGCTCTTCTTCAACTCCACTGCCTTGATGCTGCTGGAGCCGATGTCCAGGCCGACAATCGATTTTGATCCACCTATTCCGAACATAAATGTCGCCTCAGTGCCCGGCCGCTGCTGTCCTTGCGGCTCTGGGCTTTTTCTTGCCTCTGCCTTCCCCCATGCTGCTTTTCCGCTCCATCCACGAATCCAAAATCGTCTTTTTGAACTTCCACCGGTTCCCCAGCTTGAAAGCGGGAATCTTCTCTTCGTAGACGTACTTGTATAGCGTGTCCGGACTCACGCCCAGGTATTGCGACGCCTGGCGAATGTTCATGACTTCACGCGAATCGGCCATATTTACCTTTAGCCCTTTCCCTCAAAAGATCTAGCACGCCACACTAGGCGGATGTAAAAGACGCCTTATGGCCGGGGCCGAATTACTGAGGAACCCTTCCTCTGCTTTCTGTTGTTCTCGGGGGAAAACTTACAGTGATGCGTGTTATATCAGTCTTACGGGTGGCCCTGTCAAGCGGAAACTCCGTGTTTCTTCGGGTTTTCTGGATAGTTTCACCGGTTTATAGGGCTATTACTTTGGTAACCCAAACTACATTTTGTGTTTTACTACTAAGTACACTACTACCCTTTGTGGTGTTAATGCACACGGTTCATAATTTCGCTTGATTCCTTCTAAAAGAGGTTACTAAAGGGTAAGCGAGGTCACTAGGGGGCAGTAAGCTTCTTATACCTAAGTGGGATAGTCCCCCCATTGCTAACTGGAAGAAAGAATTGCAGAGCTCTTAGATGAAGGGTGAGCTTTTGGCGAACGCTATCGTGCGCGAACCAAAAGCAAGGGCCCAGCAGCTTGGCTTTGGCAGCGGAGCCCTTAGAAAATGCCTTCTGAATTCGCGAAAATCTGTGAAATCCGCGGTTGGCAGTTGTTTTTTGCAGCTCAATGACCCGATGACTTAATGAATATCAAACTGCTCCTGATGCAGCGTCGGATCCGGCTTCACGATCACGGTCTTCCCTGTCAGCTCTTCCATGTCCTGCAGCCAGCGGGCGTTGTTGGCCTTGAGGGCTTTACCGACTTCCGGATTCACGCGCACGAAGACATCTTTGCCGTCTAGGTGGCGCGTCATCTTGCGCATCTCCACATAAATTTCGTTGCATACCGTAGTCACTGATTTAATCAGGCCGGTCCCGGTGCAATATGTGCAAGGCTGGCCCAGGGTGCGCTCCAGCGACTGCTTGACCCGCTTGCGGGTAATCGCTACCAGACCGAAGTCGTTGAATTGAAGTACCTTGGAGGGAGCGCGGTCACTCTTGAGCGCTTCTTCCAATGCCTGCATGACTTTTTGCCGATTGCGGCGTTCATCCATGTCAATGAAGTCAATGACAATGATGCCCCCCAGGTCGCGCAACCGTATCTGCCGGACAATTTCTCTGATGGCGTCCACGTTGGTCTTGACGATCGTGTCTTCCAGCTTCTGCGTCTTGCCGACGAATTTGCCGGTATTGACGTCAATCGCCACCAGCGCCTCCGTCTGGTTGATGACGATGTAGCCGCCGGATTTAAGCCATACCTTGGACTTGAGTGCCTTATTGATCTCCTCCTGAATATTGAACTGCTCAAACAGAGGAGTCTCTTTTGTGTACAGCTTCACCCGCTTGACTAATTGCTGCTGAAAGCGGCTGACGAAGCGCACAATGCGCTCGTATTCCTGTTCGCTGTCAACCCAGATGTGGGAGAAGCCTTCTGACAATTGGTCACGCAGGATGCGCTCCACCAGGTTCAGGTCGTGGTAAATAAGCGCCGGAGATTTGCTGGAATCGGCCCGGCCTTTGATCTCATTCCACAAATTCAGCAGGAAGCGGATATCGGCGCGCAAATCTTCTTCGCTGGCGTGGGCCGCCGCCGTGCGGACGATGAAGCCGCCTTGATGTCCATTCACAGCCTGGCGCTCGCTGAGAATGATGCGCTTAAGGCGGTGGCGCTCTTCCTCGGATGCAATCTTGCGGGAAACGCCGTTATGGTTCACCGTGGGCATATAAACCAGGAAACGGCCCGGCAACGCAATGTGACTGGTGATGCGCGCGCCCTTCTTGCCAATAGGTTCTTTGGCAATCTGCACCAGTATTTCTTGTCCTTCTTTCAGTAAATCGGAAATCTGCGGCAGAGGAGCGCGATGAAAGCGCTTGCCACCGCCGTGACCACCACGCACTCGGCGTCCGCCGCGGCGGCGGCGATTGTTGCGGTCGAACGCAACCTTAGGCTGGTATCCGGAAGGTCCGCGGATTTCAGCCCGGGCTTGTGTTCCATCTCCGGATTCCGTCTCTTCGTACTCTTCACTTTCTCCTTCGCCTTCGCTGCCCGAGGCTTGTATTTCGGCCTCCTCGACACTTGCTACCGTCTCCTGCTCATCCTCTTCATCATCTTCTTCTGTTGTCTCAGCCGTCGCGGTTGGCTCTGCGGATTGATGATCGGGAGCAGAATCGTGCGGCTTGGCTGTCTCTACCCGGTCAAGCATCTCCTCCTCGAAGTCTTCGTATTCCTCGTCCTCGAAAACATGCAACATCGAGGGCTGATCTATCTCTTCTTCTTCAATCTCTTCCTCTTCCACCAGCCCGGGCATTGCGCCAAAGCGGCGTTCGGAACTGCGCGCTTCTGGACGATGCGCTTCAGTGCTTTCCCGCCGGTGTTTTTCCAAAATGGCGGCGACGTCAATCTCTTCCGTGTCGCGGCGGCTCAACTCTTCGTAGTCCACCTCTGGTTCGCTGGCCTGAACTTCTTCCTGTACGACAGCAGAAGGCCGCACACTTTCGCTCACCGCAGCTTCGCTCGTGGCTTCCGCTCTCAGTATCGGGATCGAGATCTCAGCCGTTTCGTGGTCATGTGCTTTGTATTCCTCTGTCTTGTGATCCTGGGTTTTGTAATCTAACCTCGCGGCAGTTGCTTGCGGCTCTTCCGGTGCAACCTCTGCTGATACAGGTTCTGCCGGAATATGTCCCGCTGCAGGATGCGCGGTTTGCGTTTCCGGCCGGTTGCGATACTTGGAGATACTCTCGCCCGGCAGAATAATCGGCTGATAACCGGCAGATGCGCCATATGTTTTTTCTTCCGGCTGTGCCTTCGGCGGACGGGCGGCATTGCGGGAATCGTTGCGGGAATCGTTGCGGGAATCGAATTTCGACTCGGGGAAACCGCGTCCGCGGCGTCCACGGCGGCGTCGGCCAAAGCGGCGGCGGTCGCCGGAATCACGCTCTGCATCGGCTGGCGCTTCGCCCGATGTTTCCCGGCCCAGTGTTTCGCGGCCCGGTGTTTCGCGGAAAGACGAATCGCGGGATGAAGCGTCGTGATGCCTGCCCGCATTCAACTCTAGTGTTTCGCTTTCTTCATCTCCGCCGTCGCTGGCAGCGTCATGGGCAATCGGATTTGCTGGCGGTGTTGCATGATGCACCGAGTGGTGGTCAGCTTCGCCGCCCGAAAATGTTTCGATTTCCCGGCCTTCTGCCTCGCCCGCGGGCTCGGTAACTGTTGGCGCGGGGCGCTCGTAACGCCGGCGGCTGCGGCCTCCATCTTCGGCGATGGCCTCGAAATCTTCCTCGCCTTCTTCATCCTGGGGTTCAAAAAAGTCCGTGACGTAGAGAAATGCGTCGCGTTCCAGGCCGATCTCAACAAATGCGGATTGCATTCCCGGAAGAACCCGGGTCACGCGGCCTTTATAGACTGATCCTGCGAGGGTGTATTCGTTTTCGCGTTCGAAATAGATTTCAGTTAACTGGTCTTCCTCAACGACAGCGACTTTGGTTTCATGAGGGGTAGAAGAAACAAATAATTCTTTGGACATGTACTCTCCGGCCTGCCTCTTCGCGAGAAGCAGGAGTTACCGGTGATGACGATTGGAATGAAAGCCTGGAAAAGACTGGGCGAGAGTGTATCTTTTCACCCGCTGGCTTGCTCGAAGCCGGTCGGGCGGATGTATGCAGAGAGCTAATATACGCTTGTAAAATCTTTGCACCTATCGTGCGCCATACGAGAGTTGTGACCACTCCGTCTTCATTTTCGAGTTTCTTGCACAAAAGCTTTGAAATCTGAAACTCAAAACGATTAAGACGGGGCCGTTACCAACTTCGGAGCGCTAAAATCGCTCAATCCTTGCAAACTCTCCGGTCCGTTTCCATCGGTTCACCGGATTTGCCCGCTTAACGTGGGGCTTCACGCTTAATTTTGGTTTTGCCGGCTTTTTATTCTGCCGGTCTACGGCTTCACAAGCTGCGAAAATGTCTGCTCTACAAAGAGTCTTTTCTGCAACTTTTCGAGCCGTTTCTGGAAAATTACCAGGACCAATTACCCGGCAACTTCCATTCTAATTGACAAAACGGCGCATACGAATATTCATAACGATTCCCAGCGCCAAGAACGTAAACAGCAAAGACGATCCGCCATAACTCATTAATGGCAAAGGAATTCCGGTAACCGGCATTAAGCCGACCACCATGCCGACGTTGACCAGAATGTGGAAGGTCAGAACCGCTACTACACCTAGAATCACAATTGCGCCAGCCCGGTCAGGAGCGGTCTGCGCATTATGGATCAAACGCATCAGCACTATAAAGTATAGCAGGAGCAGACCCACAGCGCCCACAAATCCGTGTTCCTCCGAGAAGGCGGCAAAAATAAAATCCGTTTGGGGAATAGGAAGAAAGGAATTCTGGGTCTGCGATCCTTTGCCAAAACCCTTGCCCATGATTCCGCCTGCGCCCACGGCAATCACAGACTGCTCCCCTTGATAGCCCTTTCCCTGCGAGTCCGCCGCCGGATTAAGAAAGCTGGTCAAACGCGCCTTCTGGTAGGGCTTCAGGTGTTTGTACGCAGGGACTGCCAAAGCAGCGCCAACGACAAGAATTACGGCAGCATGTTTAAGTTGAAGTCCTCCCAGAAACAACCCCATCACAAGAATTGGTATGTAGGTCAGTGCGGTTCCCAGATCGGGCTGCACCAGAACCATCAGCAGGGGAATGCCGCCCAGCAATCCCGCCTTAACCACATCGGATAAACTTGCGTCCCGCCCGCGCATCTCGCTGAAATATTTCGCCATGGCCAGGATCAGGATCAGCTTCACCCACTCCGATGGCTGAAAGTGAATTCCTCCCGGCAAACGAATCCAGCGGCGAGCGCCTAAATACTTCTGCCCGAACAGCAGCACGGCTGTAAGAGAAATAATCGCCACAATGTACATCCAATGCACGCTGTCCAGCAAAACTTCATAATTGATCAGGCTGACCAGCAGCATGAATGCCAGACCACCCACGATCCAGTAAATCTGCTTGATGTGCATATGCACATCGGCGAACTTGCTTGCCATGGTCGCGCTGTAAATCTGCATCACTCCCAAAACGCAGATCAGCAGCACAAACATAAGCAGCACCCAGTCAAAATCGCGTGGGGAGACGAACCTCTTCATTCTTTGCCGCTCCCAGCAACTGCGGTTACAAACAAAGGGAGCTGTTGATTTGAAATCGAGCCCTGAAAGGGCGGCATTAGGTAACCCAGGCCGTAAGGCTTGGGTAGCAAATCAGAAAAAGAATCCTTCCACTCTGCCGAAGGCCGGCGCACAGCGGCAGCGGAGCGCCCAGATAAATAGTCATGACGATGCTGCTTTGAATCACGCCCTGTTGTATGAGAACCAGTCTTCTGCGCAAGGCTCACCGGCAGCATAAACCGCGCTGCGCGCAGCCGCTCTCCGACAAGGCTATCTGGGTCCGGCGTGCTCCAGACTCCCGTCATCTCGACCGGCTTGCCGGATTCGACGACCTGCATCGGGTGTTTTCTCTGCTTATCAACGTAGGCTTTGATGACTTGGGAGGCTAATCCGGCGGCCAGCGCGCCGTGTTGGCCTTGCTCAACCAGGACGGCTACCACGATCTCCGAATTGCGACGCGGTGTTAGCCCCACAAACCAGCCATTGTCGTTGTATTCGCTGCCGCTGAGTTTTTTGCTGTTTTTGCGGCCCTCATTGCTTACCACCTGCGCGCTCCCGGTCTTGCCCGCAAAATCAACACCTTCCAGACGCGCCGAACCCGCCGTTCCCAGCGGAGAAACTACCGCCGCCATCGCGTTGGTAATGGTTTCAACATTCTTGGGATCAATTGGTATATCAACTTCCTCCGGATACTGCGCCATGGCCTGCTTGTATTCATCGGGAAGCTGATCTGGAAAGGCCACATGCGGCCGGTGCAGCACACCTCCCATGACAATTCCCCCAAAGGCCCGCGCCAATTGAATAGGTGTGGTCGCCACGGCCCCTTGCCCGATACTCACCGAGATGGTCTCACCCGCATACCACTTCTGTTTGAAGTTCTTGATCTTCCATTCTTCTGAGGGCATTACGCCGCTGACTTCATCTGGTAGATCAACATGCGTCTTCTGGCCCAGACCGAGGGCCATTGCATACTTGGCGATGCGGGCAATTCCCAGCTTTTCACCCAATGTATAGAAAAATGAATCGCAAGATTGATAAATGCCTTTGGTGATATCTACGTCACCGTGGCTGCCGTGTTTTTCCGAAATCCAACACTTGAAGAAACGCCCGTAAAATGTTTTGCCGCCGCCACAATTGACGTGCAATGTCTGGGCAATCCCTTCCTGCAAGCCCGCCGTTGACATAATGATTTTGAAGACCGAGCCCGGAGGCAATTGCGCCTGAATCGCTTTGTTGAGCAGTGGCTTGGCTGGATCGGTAATGAGCCGGTTCCACTCCGCGCGCGAGATGCGGACCGAGAAGGCGTTAGGATCAAACGTAGGCCTGCTGGCCATCGCCAGAATCTCGCCGTTATGTGGATTCAGCGCCACAATAGCGCCATTGTGCCCTTCCAAAGCCTCCTCGGCGGCAATCTGCATGTCCAGATCAATCGTAAGCTTAAGCGGCTTGCCAGGCGTCGGCGGAATTTGACTCAGTGGCTCCAGTGACTGCAGCTCTTTGCCGTGGCTGTTGACCACGGTGCGGCGCGAGCCATCCTGTCCCATGAGTATGTCGTTGTATTGCTGCTCAACCCCAGACCTCCCCACCACATCGCCGGCTTCGTACAACTCATACGCGGGATCGTTGTTGAGCATATCTTTGCTCACCTCGCCCACATAGCCAATCAGGTGGGCAGCAAACCCATTACGTGGATACAGCCGCCGATTGGCCATGATCACATCCAGCTCCGGCAGCTCGTTACGGTGCGATTCAATAAAGGCCAGCTCGTCCGGGGTAAGATCGTCCTTCAGGGTCATGGGCCGGAACTTGGGTTCAGCGGCAAAGCGCCGCATCTTATCTTGAATGTCCTTGACCTGCATGTTCAGCCCGGCAGAGATGGCCGGCAGGTCCAGGTTGATGTCGCGGGGCTGGTCGCGCAGCAGCAGCGCGGAAAACGATGGGTAGTTATCCACCAGCAGCCGACCCTCGCGATCATAGATCTTGCCCCGGGGCGCCAGGATAGGGACTGTCCGCACCCGATTGCGCTCCGCCAGCGCATCATATTCTTCGCTGCGCGCGATCTGCAGTTGCCACAGCCGGGCCCCCAACACCAAAAATATAGCCAGTATCGTGTATTGGATTGCGGTCATCCGACCGCTGGAGATTTTCTCGTCACGCGATTGCATACTGCTTCTGTTTTTCTAGGTGGTCACACGCCCATTTTGCGGAAGAAAAACCACTAAACAGTGTTGTAGCGCGATTCTAGTCCAATTGCAAATTGAACCGTTTTGCGGGTGCGCACGAAGCGAGCGCCGAGCCGACGCGAGGAGACGGATGACCTTTTGATGAAGATGCTGTCTGTTGCTTGTAAAGCTAGTGCGAAGAGTTCATCGGCAGAAAAGTCGCCGTACTGGTAGCTGCGGCAGCGCTTCCGCCACCTGGCCCCCCATTGGAGTCGCTCAGGGTGACCGTCACCGTATACATGGTCTTCTTCGCGTAGTTGTGTGCGCCCATCACATTAAACTTGTTTGTAGTACCAACCCGAACTACGACACCCGGAGAGGTACTGGCATCGCCCCAATTGATCGTTGCAGACAGATTCGCCCCGGTCTCACCTGCATCGCTGTCGGTGAAGGTGGCCAGAACCACCGGTACGTTGGAACGGAACATACGAATCCTGTGCCCGGCACCGGTGATGGGCGCGTCCGTGGTCACGCGAATCGCCGCTGAGGTAGCGTTGATGGTATTACCTGCATCGTTGCCCGTGATGGTGAATGTGCTGCCTGTTCCGCTGGTGGCCGTGAACGCAAACGTATGAATACCGTTATCGGAACTCGCTCCCGAGGTGAACGTATAGGGGTTGGGGGCGGGCAGGGTGACAGCCGGCGTACCGGTAGTGCTCAACTGCACCGAGCCGGTGTAAGTGGTCGCGATGTTGTTGAAGTTATCGAATGCCGTAAGAGTTCCCGAAAAAGCAGTGTTGAGCGTGGCCGTAAGAGGTACGCTCCAGGAGAAGCTCTTGGCAGCACCAGCAGTCACCGCCACCGGCGCGTTCCCGGTGATCAAGGTGCTCACGTCGGTTGCGGATAACGTCCGGTTGCCGGCAGTATTCAGGGTAAAGCCGTTGACAAATGTATGGACCCCGTTATCGCCGGGAACAAATGTGTAGTCGGGCGGGACCGAAGAGGAGCCGGTGGCTGTGAAGTGGACCGTGCCGGTGTAAGGCACGACGGTGTTATTGGAGGTATCCTGGGCGGTCACGGTCACGCTGAAGGGGGTTCCTGCAGTCGCATTAGCAGGAGCGCTCACGAAAAAATGGGTGGGTATCGAAATCTTGCCCCACCACGTAGCCCAGTTCCCAGAATCGGGGCCGGAGCCGCTGTTGAAGTCGGCAAATTCCTGGATCGTCCACAGGTCGGTGTCGTTGGCGCCATCCACAACCGTGCCAGTGTCAAAGCCCCAGAAATTGGTGGTCGTTCCATAGAACTTTGAGTACGGACCGCGGCCGGCGATCAACTGCCGTTCCCCTTCAACCGGGACAAGGTCGCTGTGCCCTGAGAAAGAATACGCGGCGCTGGCATAGCCGGTCGCCGAAAACGTGGAGTATCCGATGAGCACGTCGTCAAACTTGTTGACCGCAATGCTCGGATACGCGCGGAATTCATTTCCCGTCGGGTCGTCAATAAAATCATAAAAGCCATTACTGACATTTGTTGGATCGAATCCATACCACAGCACCGCGCTATGGGTTGGCGCTGAGGCCGGAAGAAAGGTTGTCTGCGCACCCCACAGTGCGCCACTCCGGTAGGTCAGACTCTGCATCCTGTCGTCGTCCGTATCGATCTTGGTTGTGATGCTTGCCTGGGGTGCAAACCCTCCATTAACGATCCCGCCGGTAAATGCCCATGGATTACCAAAGGCAACGAAAGATACTTGAAAGTTCATGTTGGGGACGGAAACGCTTCCCGTAATCGAGCCTATCCTCAGATATCCAAACCCGTTGGAATTCTCATTCCACTTCTCCAGCAGGTAGAGCGGCGTTGACGGGTTGTTATCAAAAGTCACTGCCGGGGCATACGTACCTGCCCCACTGGTATCGGTAAACTTGTTGACCGTACCTAAGACGTTGGAATACAACTGCGCTTTGTTGAAGACGTAAACGTTCTCTTGAAAAAGGCACCCGCCGCATCCGCTGCTTAACGGATACATGTTCATGCTCACCGCGATCCAATTGGCATTGAAGCCGAGCGAAGGAAAATTCGCCCAGTACCCCGGATCAGAGTTCACCTTAAAAAGGTTCCACGTGCTCGTGGGGTTTGAGCTTGTTGAAACTCCGATCAACAGCGCCGAAGAGCTGGTATTCCCGTTGGCCTCAGCGGTTATGATGAAGCGACTATTGTAGGGATCGTAGGCGACCCGGGCGTTGACCGCGCCCGTAACGCCGCCCACAGGTGCCCAAAAATTGTCCATTAACACCGTCTGCAACAGGCCGCCGGTCCGGTTCTGCACTACAAATGTGCCGTTCACAGTAACCACCAGATAATTTGGACTAACCGCGCCTTGTGCGCTTGGTGGAATCCGCAGATGATTGTCCGAGACAGCGGCAAAGCTCTGCGACGGCGCAGGAGAAATCGGAGCCGAAAACGGTACAAGCAAGGAAGATTGCGCCGATGAGACCTCAGGCGCGGTTCGCATCCTGTTCTGCAGGTGAATGATAGCCGCTCCCTCTGGCACCGGCAGGGCTGGCTGGCTCATCTGGGGAACGGCAGTGGCTTGCGGGCGGATCGTCGCTGGGTGCAGTTTTTCCTGCTGCGCCAGCTCCTGAAAGTTGACTACGGCATGTGCGCTAAATTCCGCCTTCGTGCCCGTGCTTGTCTGCGCCTGCGCCACAGCAATGCAACTGCTCAGCAGGAACGTTATCGTCAACAAATACATTTTGCTGATTTTCTCTGTGCACCACAAGTTCCGTGGCGCACCTTGGCAGGCGCGCAATGACGTCAAGTGTTGGCCCATGGCAGACCTCCTCGAGCGGTTGTTCAGGCTTCAGGAATTCCTGATTTTTTAGGGAGAAAATATAGGGGGTAAAGTTGAAGCTTAGCCCAAATTTCTCACTGGAGCAAGGATTAAATAAGTACGCACTTACAGTGCGATTGGGTTGACTCTTGAATGCCCTGGCACTGCGAATTGAGAAACCAAAGGATTGCTTTTTCTGGCAACTGGCAACCTGTCCCGGCGAGCCACTATTTCCTGACAACTGCGAGCTGAGGGTTGCTGCTACCCTCTTTGTTTGAATTTATCCAGCACCCAAAACACCACAATCGCCAGTAGGCCGTTGGCCAGCGCCGCTCCAATGCTGTGCAGCCAGTTTGCCGGAGCGTTTTGTTCCACCATTCCGTGCTGCACCAGAAGGTACGCGATGCGATGAATGATGTAGAAGCCCACCGTAATCAAAAAACGCGAGCCCGGATTCTCGACGTCAATCTTAGTCGCCAGCGAAGAAGCGCCGTACCCCACAAAAGTCTTGGCAATGCCAAACAATCCCAGGTAGTTGTGGGTCAGCGCGTCTTGCGCCAGGCCGATCAGGCATCCCGTAATGGAACCGGCTATCGGATTGCGCCGCGCCACGCCAAAAAAAATCGTGACCAGCAGCGGCAGGTCGAAGACGTCGAAGAAGTGCAGCCTTCCATGAAATGCCACCGGCAGATACGACTGCAGCAGCAGCGCAACTAAAGGAATGAAAAATGTGGCGGCAAGATTAAAGCGGTAAACTTCAATCTCTTCCCTTGACGTGTAGATTACGGCTGCGCTCATTGCGGTTTGGCGACCTCGGGCGGTGTGGGTGTGGAAGATGGAGTAGTTACAGGAGTCGGCGTGGCCATTGGCTGATTTTGCGGAGCACTCTTCACCGGTGGTCGTATGGGTTTGATCTTGACCGGAACCGGATTCTGTTTCTGATTTGCAGGCACGCTGTTCACGGCACCGACTTGCCCATCCGCAGGATTTTCCTGTTTCTGCGTGACCCCAGGCAACCGTTGCGCCAGGATGTCCGCCGCCTTGACTGGATTCTCGGAGTCCGCCTGCTCTAAATGCGGCTGCGTTACCACCAGCACCTCTTCCAGCCGGTTCAAATCCACAGTCGGCTTGAGATGAATGCTCAGAAACAAATTGTTTCCAGGTGAAATCTGTGCGACCGTACCGATAGGCAGCCCCTTGGGATAAATCCGGTCCCCACCGCTGGTGAGCACGCGCTCTCCTGGCTCAATCTTTTCATCAACCATGATGTGATCGAGGAGAAGCTCGCCGGTTGCGGTTCCCTTCACCACTCCATGCAGGCGCGACTTTTCAAGCAGGGCCCCCACGCCGCTGCTGAGGTCATTCATCACCAGCACCTGTGCGGTAGAAGAAAACACCTCCTGCACTTTGCCCACAACCCCATCCGGGGTAATGACTGCCATGTCGGGTCTCAGGCCGTCGCCTGAGCCGCGGTCAATATAAAGAATGCGCGATTGCTCCGTACCGCTCGAGCCGATCACCTGGGCGGCAACCGTCTGCACGATGAAATGCTGTTTGAAATCGAGCAGCGCCTGCAGCCGGCGCGCCTGGTTTGCCTCTTCGGCCATGCGGGCTTCTTCGAGCAGCAGTTTTTCATTCTGCTCGTGTAGCTCGCGATTTTCCCGCCGCAGCCCGCCAACATTTACGTAGTCATGCCAGCTCTGCGCCATCCAGCTTCCGGTTGCGACGAATACGCGCTCGAGCGGCGTGATCGTGGCGGAAACCCAAAGGCGAATCATGCGCACCGAGCCCGCCTCCGGATGCCTGGGATCAACCGGACGTTTGACTTGCACCGCCAAGCCAAAAACCTGCAGCAATAAAACCATGCCCAGGATCATGGGATTGCGATAGCGGCTGAAAAAGCTTTCCATGTGTGACGTTTAAACGGAGTAGACCAGAATGGCAAGCGCACCACTCCCGAGAAGTGCGCTTGGCGAAAAACCACCTTGAGTTATCAGACCAGTCGCTTGTGGTCCAAGACTATTCGATTGAGATTTTTCTCAAAAGCTTGAAGTCGCTCAGCATCTTCCCTGTGCCCAGCACCACGCTGGCCAGGGGATCATCGGCAATCGAGACGGGCAGGCCGGTCTCTTCACGGATGCGCTTATCCAGGTTCTTGAGCAGCGCTCCACCGCCGGTGAGCACGATGCCGCGATCGCTGATATCAGCAGAAAGCTCGGGCGGGGTGCGCTCCAGGGCTACGCGGATAGCGTTCATGATGGTGCCAACGCATTCGCTCAGGGCCTCGCGGATCTCGCTATCATCCACGGTGATGGTTTTGGGGACGCCTTCAATGAGGTTGCGGCCCTTGATCTCCATGGTCAGGGGCTTATCGAGCGGATAAGCGGATCCAATCTCAATCTTGATCTGCTCGGCGGTGCGTTCGCCGATGAGCAGGTTATATTTCCGCTTGAGGTAATTCATGATGGCCTCATCCATCTGGTTACCGGCCATGCGGACGGAGCGGGAATAGACGATACCACTAAGGGAAATCACTGCGATATCGGTGGTACCGCCGCCGATATCCACCACCATGTTGCCGCTGGGCTCGGTGATAGGAAGCCCGGCGCCGATGGCAGCCACCATGGCCTGTTCAACAAGATGCACCTCGCTGGCCTTGGCGCGGTAGGCGGAATCCATGACAGCGCGCTTTTCCACCTGGGTAATCTCAGAGGGCACGCCAATCACGATGCGCGGATGCACCAGCATCTTCCTGTTATGGGCCTTCTGGATGAAGTAGTTCAACATCTTCTCGGTGACTTTGAAGTCAGCGATGACGCCGTCTTTCATGGGCTTGATGGCGACGATGTTACCGGGCGTGCGGCCCAGCATCTCTTTGGCTTCTTTGCCGACGGCCTCAACCTCACCGGTCAATTTATTGATGGCGACGATAGAAGGTTCGTTGACGACAATGCCCTTGCCCTTGGCATAGACCAATGTGTTGGCCGTTCCCAAATCGATGGCCAGGTCACTGGAGAACATACTAAAAAGGGAACGAAAGTTATTAACCTTCGAATTCTGCGAGTGAAATCCGTTTGATGACATACTGATAGCTTCTTTATACTCCAATTTCTGTTGCTTAAAACATCAATCTGAGAGGTTTGACGCACTTCAGTGCTGTGTCCTGGCTAAAAAGCTCGCCGGGAACCATGCTCACCAAAACCTCACCCTGCATCTAAGGTCTTCGCCCCAGCCTTTGGCAGAGCGGAAGTGTCATCGTTGGCAAAACAGGCAATCTTATTGAATCACAACTTTTTTGGTTTGGGTGGCCACGCCGCCTTTTTCGTTCTGGGCGGTGATGGTAATTACGTTTTCCCCGGAAGGCAGCGGCGGAGTGAAGTAGGTAAAGCTGCCGTCTGAGGCAATCACCGGCACCTGCTCCCCGTTAACCATGACCCGGGCGCCCTGCTGGGTGTTCCCTTTAATCTCAATGACGTGCTGGTGTTGGATAAGCTGGCTTACTTCCAACGCCAGGGATATACCTTCAGTCCCTTTGGCCACGATGCTGAACACGCTGGCATCGCTGGGAATGGACTCATGGCCATTTTCATCTACCGATAGCACCTGCCAGTAGTATTTGCCCTCTTCCAGGCCGTTGACCTTCCAATTTGTGTTCTCAATCTTGGTTTCTTTCTCGACGGAAGAAAAATAGGGGTTGCGGGAGACACGCACATGATAGGTAGTGATGCCCTCCACCGGGGTCCAGCTCAAATCCGCGGACCGGGCATTCGACGTGACAAAAATGGGCATCATGTTGGCCGGAGCCAGCAGCACAGGCGGGGCCACCTCTTTTTTCTTGGCGAAGGTCTGATTTTCCGAGTCAATGACTACCTTCTCGAAGGGAGCCACCTTTTCAGTGACTCCTCCTATCTTGAAGGTGCCTTCGCCCTTGGTCACCAGCACCTCAGGATTATTGCCGTGTTTGGAGGCCTGCAAGGCGCTATCGCGGCCCAGCGTCGTGGAGGTCTGATCAATCTTTACCTGCTGAGTGGAAGGAATCTCGCCGGTATTGAGCGCGATGTTGCCCGTATTCACGCGTACGGAGACTTCATTTTGCTGGGCGGCGTTGGTCGTGCTCTCTTCAATGGTCACCAGCGAATCCTGCTGGATGAGGTAGGTGCTGCCGTCGGCAAAGGCCAGCTTGGCAATGCCTGCGGCATCGGTCTTTACAACGTCACCCTGCTCCAGGGGCAGGCCATAATCCGCTTTGACCCAGACACCGGGGTTGCTCACCCTTCTCACGCTGACCGTGCCGTCAATGTTGGTGAAGTGGGCCTGGGTGGAAGGACCTTGCGGGGTGTTATCGCCCGTGCCGGTTCGGCCCAGCATGCCGTTGACTTTCTCTTCCACCTTATTAATGACCGAGTTGCTGAAGCTGGGAAAGATAAAGAAGGTAGCAAGCGCGCCCGCCGCAACCAACCCGAGCACTGCCATCAGGACACTGCGATAGGTCACAGTGGTCCAGTCAACATGAATTCCGCCTTTTTTAATGTCGGCCACAGGCTTAGAAATTCGCGGGAATTGCAAGCAGAGTAACACAACATATGGCGGTCGAAAAGTGAGTATTTCGGTGAAATGTAAAGAAATGTCTCACCACAAGGGGGATTGGGTCATTGAGTCATTAGGATCATTTTAGGACTGTCATCCTGAGCCGCGTATTTTGCGGCGAAAAGCTTTTGCCTTCCTTTGCATCCCTTCGTGTCCTTTGCGGTTAAATCTTTATCCTTGGAACTTGCACCTGAGACCTTGGACCTGTTTTCTTAATCCGCGCTGATCCGCGTCCATCCGCGGCGAAAAGCCTTTGCCTTCCTTTGTGTTCCTTCGTGTCCTTTGTGGTTAAAATGTCTTCCCGTGAAATCAAAATTGATCGTCCGTTCCCTCTTCTTCGCCCTGGTGATGGCAGCGCTGATTTTTGTTCCTGCCGGCTCGCTGAAGTTCTGGCAAGGATGGGTATTCATGGCAATCTTTTTCGGCACCACGATCGCGAGCACGATCTATTTTTACCGGCGTGACCCTGGGTTGATAGAGCGCCGCATGCAGACCCAGGAAAAAGAGCCCACCCAGAAACTGATCATGGGTGTAGTCAAGCTGGTCTTTCTGGTCTCCATGATGCTTCCCGGATTGGATTACCGCTTCGGCTGGTCACACCACGCCAGGGGCCCAATGCCGTTATGGCTGACCATCGTCTCCCAGGCGATGGTGCTCGCCGGATATCTCGTGATCCTGTGGGTCATGAAAACCAACAGCTTCGCCTCCAGCATCGTTGAGGTAAGCGCCGATCAGCGTGTGATCTCGAGCGGTCCGTACGCGATTGTCCGTCATCCCATGTATCTGGGCGGCGTAGTACTGTTGTTCTTTACCCCGCTTGCCCTGGGATCGTATTGGGCGCTGCCGGGATTTCTGCTGATCATCCTGCTGATCGTCTTTCGCCTGCTCAACGAAGAAAAAGTCCTAAGCAACCAGTTGCCCGGATACGCGGAATATTGCCAGCAAACACGCTATCGGTTGATTCCGGGGATTTGGTAACTTGGAAGCATCGCTCCAGCCTTCATTAACAAAGAAAATTTTTGTAGTTGAAAACAGCCTAAAATTGACCGGCGAAGTAGTATCTTGAAGTTCCGCGCCGCAGATTTCCCTCTCCCCCACCGGCACGGGTCGGCAAAGGCATAGAGTTTCGAATCCAAAAGGTATCAGCACAACCGATTCAGACGGAGAGGGAGAAATATGAATCTCAAAACAGCGTTGGGGCTTTTGTTGACGGCGCTTGCCGTCGTGATACCAGTCACCCTTTGGCATCTTGAACTGACTTACGGATTCCCGTCTGGTGTGATCCTGATGTTTGTTCTGGCAACGGTATCCGCTTTCCTGACCTACCGGGGTGCGCGTACCGCGCGGAACTGGATTTTGGGCTCGCTCATCATAGTCTGCGATTGTATGCTTGTGGTGTTTTCTTTGATGCTGTTCAGCGGCGAGCCACACAACATGATCTCAGCTAATGAGAGTAGTGCCGCCTTCACGTTGCGTCTGCTGGCGACGGCCAACGCTGACTACGCCAAGCACAACCAGCATTACGCGAGCAACCTGCGAGAACTCGAGGGATCGGAGACCTTGCAAAACTCGGGTGCTCCAGACCTGGTGGAAGAGGTAATCAAAAAGGGCTCCGCAGTCGGATACATTTTCAATTACCCAACCCCATCCGCCGCCGGCTTTCAGATTACCGCTTCGCCGCAGAAGCCAGGCAAAACTGGTAACAAGTTTTTCTACACCGACCAGGACCTTGCGATCCACTACGACCAGATCAAACCGGCAACCGCCCAGAGTCCAACGATAGGGGACTAAGCCGGAAAGGCTTTTCGCCGGATGAACGCGGATCAGCGCGGATTACAAACCTGCTGATTGGTACCAATCTGATATCAAAACCTTGCTTTCCTTGGAAACTGCAGGTCATCATAGAGAAGCAGTTGCCGGCGGCCAGTTGCCGGTCCACGGCAAGCCGGGACAGGTTGCCAGTAAAGACAACTGCAAGAGAACGAATACAGCATTTGAGAGTGCTGGGATTCATAACCCTTTAGGTTCTTTGAAAATTCATTGCGATCAGGGATTCTGAGGCTCTTCTCTGTGTCTCTGTGTCTCCGTGGTGAAAAAGAGCACTGAAGACTGAGTACCGAGTACTGCTACTAGCAGCAAGTCCCCCGCGCCAAGTCGCTTTTCGCCAGTAATGACGCGGCTCAGACGCGGTTTTGGGACTCAAAAACACCTGCCAGCAAGTGGGGGGTGGGTCTCCCACAATCTTCTGGAAAATCAGCGTTGATCCGCGTTAATCCGTGGCGAAAGTCTTTTGCTTTTCTCTGTGTCTCCGTGGTGAAAAAGAGCACTGATGGGTGTGCAAAATTGCACAGTATTCATTCCTTTGCGTTGGCACAATCGTGCCCGCATGAAGAAAAATGAAGTCCCCGCAAAGCGGATATTAGCAATCCGCTGTCCCACCTGTGGAGCAAAGCCCGGCGAAAAATGTGAACTCGGTACTGGCCAACCGCGCAAGACACCGCATCGAGACCGCCGCCTGGCGGCTAACTGCAAGACTACTTCCCTCCCCCGCCTTATCTCGTTGACTGCGCATGACTTAATTGCGCATTGACTACTCCAAGTAATGGGGGTGGGGGAAGTAATCCCCCGCCTCCCCCCCGCCTTCATACGCGGCGAAAGGTCTTTGCGGTTGCTTTTGCTGAGGACTGGGGACTGCACCAGAGACGCCAATCCCGCCGATGATGTACGATAAATAGTTCGAGGATACATTCTGCTCTGCACTGGTTGCAGCGCCCAACATCATTACATCCCCCCGGCAAGGACAAGCTATGGCTACCCCAAAAATCTATCGCAATTATATTAACGGTGAGTGGGTCGAGGCCCGCACCGGGCAGACGTTTGAGAACCTGAATCCGGCCGACACCAGCGACGTGGTCGGCATCTTCCAGCGTAGCGGCAAAGACGACGTTGACGCGGCGGTCACGGCCGCCAAAGTTGCCTTCGAGAAGTGGCGACTGGTGCCGGCCCCGCACCGGGCAGAGGTCATCTTTCGTGCGGGCGAGATCCTGCTGGAACGCAAGGAAGAATATGCCCGCGACATGACCCGCGAAATGGGCAAGGTCCTGAGCGAGACCCGCGGCGACGTGCAGGAAGCGGTGGATACGGCCTACTACATGGCCGGTGAAGGCCGGCGTATGTTCGGGCAAACCGTGCCCTCCGAGCTGCCCAACAAATTTGCCATGTCGGTGCGCATGCCGGTGGGCGTGTGCGGCATGATTACGCCGTGGAACTTTCCTATGGCCATCCCGTCGTGGAAGCTGTTGCCGGCGCTGGTCTGCGGCAATACCTGCATCATCAAGCCGGCGGAAGATACTCCGCTTTCCACCTTTAACCTGGTGCAGGCGCTGGTTGAGGGCGGGCTTCCCAAGGGCGTGGTCAACATTGTGACCGGCTTCGGGGAGGAATGCGGCGCGCCACTGGTGGTACATAAGGACGTCCGCGCAATTTCGTTTACCGGGTCAAGCGAAGTTGGACGCATAGTGGGCGAGGCCGCGGCGCGCAGCTTCAAACACTGCTCGCTCGAAATGGGCGGGAAGAACGCGATGATTGTGCTGAAAGACGCCAACATTGATCTTGCAGTGGATGGCGCGGTGTGGGGAGGCTTTGGCACGACCGGCCAGCGCTGCACTGCATCGAGCCGCGTGATTGTGCAGAAAAGTATCTACGACGAATTCATGGATAAGTTTCTCGACCGCGTGCGCAAGCTCAAAGTCGGCAATGGGTTGGATGAGTCGACAGGGATGGGTCCGCAGATCAATGAGCAGCAACTCCAGACTGCGCAGAAATACGTGGAGATCGGCAAGAACGAAGGCGCCAAACTTCTGTACGGCGGCCACCGCTTAAACGGCGGGGCGTATTCCCAAGGCTGGTTCCATGAGCCGACGGTGTTTGGCGACGTGGGTCCGAAGATGCGGATTGCGCAGGAAGAGATCTTTGGGCCGGTGGTGGCCGTGATTCCCTGCGAAAGCTTTGAAGATGCCATTGCAATCTCAAACGACGTGCAGTATGGGCTCTCTACATCTATCTATACCCACGATGTCAACAAGGCCTTCGTGGCCAGCCGCGATCTCGACGCGGGGATAACTTACGTCAACGCTCCCACCATCGGCGCGGAAGTGCACTTGCCCTTCGGCGGCACCAAACAAACCGGCAACGGACATCGCGAAGGCGGACAAGCAGCCATTGATTTCTACAGCGAGTGGAAATCGGTGTATGTTGATTATTCCGATAAATTGCAGCGCGCACAGATAGACAGAACTGAGTAGAAGGACAAAAACCACGAATGATTATTGGTGTTCCTAAAGAAGTCAAAGACAACGAAGCACGAGTGGGCATTGTGCCTGCGGGTGTAAAAGCGCTGGTGGATGCCGGCCACCAGGTCCTCGTCCAAACCAAGGCGGGCGAGGGCTCTTCCCTGCCTGACAGCGACTATCAACATGCCGGCGCCGAGATCGTAGGCACGGAGAAGGAAGTCTGGGGCCGGGCGGAGATGGTGGTCAAGGTCAAGGAGCCGATCGCGCAAGAGATTGGGTTCTTCCGCGAGAACCTGGTGCTGTTTACGTACCTGCACCTCGCGCCCATTCCCGATTTGACCAACGAGCTGCTCAAGAAAAAAGTTACCGGCATCGCCTACGAGACCGTCACCGATAGACAAGGCACGCTGCCGCTGTTGACGCCGATGTCCGAGGTCGCAGGACGCATGTCGGTGCAGGTAGGCGCGACGTATCTAGAGAAAGAACGAGGCGGGCGCGGCGTATTGCTGGGCGGAGTCCCAGGAGTGCCGCCGGCGACGGTTACGATCATCGGTGGAGGCATTGTGGGCACGCACGCGGCCAAGATTGCCCTGGGCATGGGGGCCAACGTCACCATCATTGATCTAAATCTGAATCGGCTGCGCGAACTCGACGACATTTTTGGCGGACGCCTGCACACCCTGGCATCCAATTTTTATTCGATTGCCAAGTCCACCGCCGAGGCTGACCTGGTGATTGGCGGCGTGCTCATTCCCGGCGCGTCGGCTCCCAAATTGGTCACCAAACACATGGTCTCGAAGATGAAGAAAGGCGCCGTGATCGTAGACGTCGCCATTGATCAGGGCGGATGCGTCGAAACCGCCCGGCCCACGACCCATAGCAATCCTTCGTATGTCGTGGACGGCGTGGTGCACTACTGCGTGACCAATATGCCGGGCGCTGTGCCGCATACCTCCACGCTGGCACTGACCAACGCAACCTTCCCTTATGTCATGAAGCTGGCACAGCACGGTGCTGAGGCCGCCATCAAGGCCGATAGCAGCATTCGCGCGGGAGTGAATACCTATCAGGGCAATGTCACCTACGCCGCCGTTGCCCAGTCGCAAGGCAAGCCCTGGAAAGACGTAATGGCCTTGTTGGGATAAATTGTTTGCCGCAACGCGCCCGCCTGCGGCAGCGAAGAGGTGGCTCGGAACCATCGGCTCTTGTATCATGTTCGCTTTGATTCCTTTTCAGGAGCAGTGCCCAATGATTCGCCGAAGTATTCTTGTTTTGCTCGTTGTGTTTCTCGCCTCACTTTCTTTCAGCCAATCGAAAAAGCAAACTTCGCAGCAAGCATCAACGCAGACCTCAACGGGCGCGATTGATGAGAAGCTGTTCGGCGCAATGCGCTGGCGGCAGGTCGGGCCGTTTCGCGGAGGCCGCGTGCTGGCCGTTACCGGCGTCCCCGGCGAACCCAATGTCTTCTATTTCGGCGGGGCTTCCAGCGGGATTTGGAAGTCCAGCGACGCGGGCGCGAATTGGGAGCCGATCTTCGACAAAGAAGGGACCGCTTCCATCGGCAGCATCGCGGTCTCGTCCTCGGACCACAACATCATTTACGTTGGCACCGGCGAAGCCTGCATTCGCGGCAATATCACTTACGGCAATGGCGTCTACAAATCGCTGGATGGCGGCAAGAGCTGGAAGAACATCGGATTAAAAGATACGCAGCACATTGGCGCGGTTGTAATTGATCCCAAGAACGCGAACATTGTTTTTGTCGCGGCCCTGGGTCACGCCTACGGGCCGAATGACGAGCGCGGCATCTTCCGCACTACCGATGGCGGCGCCACATGGCAGAAGGTCCTGTTCAAGGACAGCAAAACCGGCGCCATTGACGTTGTGTTTGATCCGAACAACTCCAACACGCTCTTTGCCGCGCTGTGGGAGGTGGTGCGCACGCCCTGGAGTCTGAGCAGCGGCGGGCCGGGCAGCGGGCTCTACAAATCCACCGACGGCGGCAGCACATGGAAGCGCCTGGAAGGCCACGGTTTGCCGGCCGACATTATGGGCCGCATTGGGGTTTCTGTTTCTGGCGGGGATTCCAGCCGCGTCTATGCGCTGATCGAGGCCAAAGATGGCGGGCTCTATCGCTCCGATGATGCGGGCGAAAGCTGGATCCGCATGAACGAAGATGGACGCCTGCGCCAGCGGGCTTGGTATTTCAGCCATATCTTTGCCGATCCCAAATCAACCGACACGGTTTATCTGCTCAATACCGGAATGTTCCGCTCGACCGATGGCGGCCGGACTTTTAACCTGCTGCCGGCGCCGCATGGCGATCATCACGGCCTGTGGATTGATCCGGATAATCCGCAGCGCATGATCAACGGCAACGACGGCGGCGCAACCGTCTCCACCGATAACGGTAAGACCTGGAGCACGGAGTACAACCAGCCTACGGCGCAGTTCTACCACGTGATCACCGACAATCGCTGGCCCTACTACATTTACGGCGCGCAACAGGACAACTCAACCATAGCAATCAAGAGCTACGACGACGATGGCATTATCGGACGGCAGGATTGGTACGAAGTCGGCGGCGGCGAAAGCGGATACATTGCGCCTTATCCGCCCGATCCGAACATCGTCTATGCCGGGGCTGAGTATGTGACCACGCGCTTCGACAAACGCACCGAGCAGGCGGTGGATATCTCTGTGCTGCCGCTCGATCCCTCGGGCAACGGGGCAGAAAAGCTGGAGCACCGCTTCCAGTGGACTTCGCCGCTGTTTATTTCGCCCCACGATCCGAACACGCTGTACAACGCGGGCGAGATATTGTACAAGTCCACCGACGGAGGACAGAGCTGGAATGCGATCAGCCCCGACCTGACGCGTAACGATAAATCGAAGCAGAAGCCCTCGGGCGGGCCGATCACGCTGGATATCACCAGCGTGGAATACTACGACACCATCTTCGCCGCGGCGGAATCTCCGGTACAGAAAGACCTGCTGTGGGTGGGTACAGACGACGGCGTGGTGCAGGTCTCGACCGATGGCGGAAAGAACTGGTCGAATGTCACGCCCAAAGATCTACCCGAGTGGAGCATGATCAGCATCATCGAGCCTTCGCACTACGATGCGGGCACGGCTTACATCGCGGTGGACCGCCACAAGCTGGACGATTTGCATCCGTTTATTTATCGCACACGCGACTTCGGCAAAAGCTGGGCCAAGATCGCGAGCGGTATTTCGGAAGGCTCTTACGTCCGTTCGGTGCGCGAAGATCCGGTACGCAAGGGCCTGCTGTTTGCCGGAACCGAAACCGGCGTGTTCTTCTCAGTAGATGATGGTGGGAGCTGGCAGACGCTCAAGCTGAACTTGCCGCCCGTCCCGATTCACGACCTGACTATTCATCAGAATGATCTGGTTGCGGCCACGCATGGGCGCTCGTTCTGGGTGCTGGATAACATCACTCCGCTGCGGCAGATTGACTCGAGTTCGGCCAATGCGGAGATGATCCTGTACAAACCCCAGGCGGCGATACGCCTGCACTATCCCGATCAGATCGAGAAGCGTGGCCCGCTGGGCGACGATCCTCCGCTGGGGGCGATCATTGATTACTACTTCAAGACCGCTCCCAAGGACGAAGTCAAGCTGGAGATCCTCGACAGCAATGGCAAGGTGGTGCGTAGTCTCTCTAGCCATGAGAAGAAAGAATTTGAGCAGCCGCCGGAGTGGCCCGACCAGGTGAAAGAAGTCACCACCATTCCCGCTAGCGCAGGCATGAACCGCTATGCGTGGAACCTGCGCTGGGAAACGCCGGTCAAGATTCCAGGAGCTTTCTACAGCGGCACCGGACCTCGCGGCCCGCTTGCACTACCGGGAAACTATACCGTGAAGATCACAGTCGGAACCCAGAGCCAGACGCAACCATTTGAGATTGTGATTGATCCGCGGGTGAAGAACATCAACTCAGCCGACCTGCAAAAACAATTTGACCTGCAGATGCAGGTGCGGCAGGCAAACGCTGAGCTGCACCGCGCGGTAAACCAGATTCGCGAACTGCACGCCGCGCTGAAGGCGCTGCATCCAAGGCTGGAAACTGATCCCAAGTTCAAGCCGCTGCTGGAACAAGCCGACGCGCTCGACAAAAAAGTAACGCCGGTAGAAGAAGAGCTGATCCAGGTAAACATGAAGGGTTCAGAGGCGAATCTGGCATTTCCAGATATGCTTAATGAGCTGTTCGATAGCTTCACCTCAAGCCTTGAATCCGGCGATGGCGCCCCGACGCAGCAACAATATGAAGTTTTCAAGAAGCTGAGAGGAAAGCTTGATCAGCAACTCGAGGCCTGGAAACAGGTTTTGGCTTCCGACGTGCCGGCCTTCAATGAGCAGGTCAAGAAAACTGATATTCCGGTGCTTTACTTGCCTTCGGCTACTGGGGAGTAAGCAGCACAAATTGGAGGGCCGCTCCAAAACCATTTTATGCAACCACTTTAGTTTTCATCCTCAGGCCCGCCGGCAATTTGCCAGGCAAAGGCGAACGGTGTCTGGAAAGACGCGTTATTAATCTTTATCTTCTTCCAGCATCTTCTTGCCCTCGGCCAGAAGTTTCTTCTGCTCGGGGGTGACGGCGGGATATTTTAGATTCAGTGATTTTAATGTGGAGACGATCACATCGGCGACCACCACACGCGTGTACCACTTGTGATCGGCTGGGACAAAATACCACGGCGCCCATTCGGTGCTGGTGTGGTTGAACATGGCTTCGTAGGCGCTCATGTATTTGTTCCAATGCTTGCGCTCGGTCAGATCGGAGAGGGCAAATTTCCAGTTCTTCTCCGGGGTCTCGATGCGATTGAGGAGCCGTTTCTTCTGCTCTGCCTTGGATAAGTTGAGGGCGAACTTCAGGATGACCACACAATTGCGCTCGAGGTAGCGTTCAAAGTTGTTGATCTCTTCGTAGCGGGTCTTCCACAGGGCCTTGGTATCTTCACTGATGCCTTCCCTTTCCAGAACCTCGCGATGCACGCGCGCCACCAGCACCTCTTCGTAGTAGGAGCGGTTGAAAATCCCGATGAATCCGCGCTCGGGCAGCACCTTGTGGCCCCGCCACAGATAATCGTGGTGCAGTTCTTCTTCGGTGGGCTGCTTGAAGCTGGTCACGCGTACGCCCTGAGGGTTGATTCCCGACATCACATGCTTGATGACGCTGTCTTTGCCGGCGGTATCCATGCCCTGAAACAGAACCAGAAGCGCGCGTTGGCGGCAGGCATAGAGCACGTCTTGCAGTTCGGCCATGTGCTGGATGTCGGCCGCCAGTTTGCTCTCTGCATCCTCTTTATTTTTGAAGCCGTCGGTTGTGGCGGAATCATAGTCGGTAATCTTGATCTTCCCCGATGGAGGGATGCGGAATTGTTCGTAATTCATCTTTAGTGCGCTCCTTGGGACTGCGCTCCTTGGGCAGGTAATTGTCTCATTGAGCACAGCCGGGAAAGAAGAACTGTGTCAACACAAGATAGTTCTCAAGATTTCGACAGGCGATATTTTTTATAGTCTCAAAACGGCACTGACCCATTTTGGAATTCACAAGTGATATCAAAACCGCATTTTTGCAGTAATTTCATAGCCGTGTTTCCCTATCGTGTCGTCTAATAGTTATATCAACGTAAGTATCTGGATGTTACTTGTAAATTAGGAAGAACCTGTAACAGCAAGCAACGTCCACTCCAGTTTCTTCTTCAGTCGTGCGCGATTTTTGACCGGGCCTCATTGTAGTCAGCTTCAACTCGGCCTTCCGCGTACATGCAAGTTTTTGCCTCTCGGTCATTCATAGGATGTAGATGCTTCCAGGGACATTCCTGCCTTGCGCGGGATTATGTCCACACCAAGTAAACCCTTAACGGGCGCTACGGTGTAAAAAGCGCCCAGAAATGGAAGATTGAATATGCAACCCAGAAAAGTAATCAGCGGAGCTGCATGTATCTATAGATATTTATTGCTAGCTCTTTTGGCTGTCTCAGCGTTTTCCATCCCCAGCCATGCTCAAGCAACTACGGCACAATGTGTTTCAGTCGCCGTTCCAGCCGGTTGGGTCTCCATAGCCTATTCAACAGACTCTGCGTGTGGCTCAGGAATAAACAACAAAAGGACCATTGAAGACATTGCAACCATTCCTACGTACGGCGTGATGGTGCTGGCGTGTAGCGATGGCCTGCCGGTACCGCCCGGTTGGGGTATCAGCGATGGTAGGACGCAAAATTTTAATTGCGGCAGCTCTGGAAACAATCAACACACTCTTATCAACCTCAACAACGCACCGCAAGATGCAAGGACGCTTGTGTGCTTTAATAGCGCCATTCCTACAGGCTGGGTCATAACCGATACACCGACCGACAACACCGTTTGTGGTCAAGTAGGGTTTGGCAATCAACGGTCTATCCTCAATGTCAATATAGAGCCCTTCCACCAACAAGAGACTATTTGCAGTATCACACCGGCAATCCCCCCGGGATGGACGGTGATCAGCACAGGGACAAGCACCACGATGTGCGTAGGCAGGATCGGAGACACTGCGGCTATCGAAACAATACAAAACCAAAATAACCCACCACCCCCCGGCGATTTTTCAATCTGGGCAAGCCCGACATCCATTAGAGCCGTACAGGGAAGCAATGCCTCTTTGACTGTATTCATTGACCGCACGCAAGGGTTCAATGGGGCCGTCACATTAAGCGCTTCCGGATTGCCGAGCGGCGCCAGCGCAAGCTTCAATCCCAATGGCACAACCGGCAACTCTTCCACGATGACGGTAACGGCAAATGCGGGCATTCCGAGCGGAGGGTTCTCGGTGACTATTACCGGAGTAAGCGGATCTCTGAATCACAGCACGACGATCTCGGTAACGATCGGCTATCCCCGCATCGGCTACCTTGATAACAGTGGAAACCTCTATGTGAAAGAAGGCACGGTCCTTGCGCCTTGGGTTCTGGAATACACTGGCGTGACGCAGTTCGCTATCAATGGAAGCCGCATCGGAGTCATTGATGGCAGCGGCACCCTGCTCGTCAAAGAAGGAGACCTCACCGCTCCTTGGGTCACCGAAAACTATGGCATAACCCAATTCGCGCTCAATGGAAGCCGTATTGGAACCCTCGATGGCAGCGGCACCTTGAACGTCAAAGAGGGAGATCTCTCTGGTCCGTGGGTTACCGAATATTATGGCGTGACCCAATTCCAACTCAATGGAACTCGCATTGGCATCATCCCCAATGACGGCAGCAATGCCCTGCTAGTCAAAGAAGGAGACCTCACCAGCGGCTGGGTTGACGAATACAATGGCGTGACCCAATTCCAACTCAATGGAACCCGCATTGGCATCATCCTCAATGACGGCAGCAATGCCCTGCTGGTCAAAGAGAACAGCCTCTACGACCCCTGGGTAACTGAATACTATGGCGTAACTCAATTCCAACTCAATGGAACCCGCATTGGCATCATACCCAATGACGGCAACAATTCCCTGCTGGTCAAAGAAGGAGACCTCACCAGTGGCTGGGTTGACGAATACGATGGCGTGACCCAATTCCGGCTTGATGGAACTCGCATTGGAATCATCCTCAGTGACGGCAGCAACGCTCTGCTGGTCAAAGACAACACTCTCTATGACCCCTGGGTAACTGAGAGCACAAACGTGGCGCAGTTTGCACTTGATAACGGCAACCGCGTTGGGTTATTGCGGGTTGGTGGCAATCTTCTGGCCAACGAAGGGGGGCTATCTGCCGACCTCAACTTCGAGGCATCGGGCGTAACTCAATTCGCTTTTACTCACTAACAACAGGTTACTGGAGTGATGGCCCAGGTGATGCAACTATCACCTGGGCCTTTTTCGTCTCTGAAGGCGGCGACTGATTTGCATCAGGCCACGGCAGCAAGCTTGGGCATCTTTTGTTTGAGCTTCAGAACGGGCGCGAAAAGATCACCCGATTTTTCCACTCTCTTCAGCACTTGATCGGCGGTGAACAGCAACAGCTCGGGGTCTTGCTTTTTCAGGCAGCGCGCAACTTCATCCCAGATCACGGGAGTAGAAACCGTAGGATGCTCTTTGGCGCGCAACGAATAGACGCAGACGGTTGTCTTGTGCTGGTCGTTCTGGCTCCAATCCACAAAAACTTTGTTGGTCCGTAAAGACTTCTTCATCTCTGAAACGACCAATTCCGGATGCTCGCGCTCCAGCTTACGGGCCAGTTCGTGGGCAAAGGGCTTGGTCTGGTCGTAAGTAGCTTTGGTATTCAACGGCAGATAAACTTGCAATCCCTTGGAGCCGGAGGTCTTGGGAAAAATTTCAAGCTGCAGCGAAGTGAAAAATTCTTTCAGCCGCAGCGCGACCTGGCAGCAGTGCACGATGGTGGCAGGCGGTCCAGGATCGAGGTCGAAGACCATCATAGTCGGCCGCGAAACATCTTTGGCGAGCGAGAGCGAGGTGTGCAATTCGATATTGGCCAGGTTCGCCGCCCAGACCAGAGTGGCGACGTCTTGCGCCATGCAGTAATCCATCCAGCGCTGGTTGCCTTCGCTCCAGATGCGCGCGGTCTGGACCCAATCGGGACGATGCTTAGGACAGTTCTTTTCATAAAAAAACATGCCGCCCACGCCATTGGGATAGCGCTTCATGGTCAGCGGACGTCCGCGCAAGTGGGGCAGCAAAACCGGCGCGATGCGCATGTAATAGTCAATGAGCTCGCCTTTGGTGAAACCATCGGCAGGATATAAAACTTTGTCGAGATTAGAAACGCTTAACTTGCGGCCCTGGATTTCGATGATGGAAGTATTTTTCGCCATAGACAAAGTCCCGCTGGATTAGATGCGTCAGCCCCGAAGGATACTCCTCTTAATAAACAAGTTATCGCTTGCGGGCTCCGGACCCTACACGCCCCTTGTATTCAAACGTGGGTGTTGCCCAGCAATTGATCTACAAGTCGAGCAATGCAGACCAGCATTCCAAAACTTGAAGCCTGATACTCCTGATTAGACCCTAACCAAAAATTGAAAGTGAAAGGATGTTAGCTCATGAGATCACACACATTGCTGTGTTTCTTGTTCATTGTGCTGGTCTGCTCCGTTTCGGCGTCTGCAATCGCTGTCTCGGTTAGCAGCCCGGCAAACAACTCCAACATCACCTCTCCTGTAAACATCAGTGCATCGGCAACCCCTACTTCCGGTTTTGTCATTACCGGGTGGCACATTTATGTAGACAGCAACCTTGATTCGTACAGCCCCGGCGCTGTCAATGCAATCAATACCAATCTTACGATCGCCGATGGCACTCATACTGTCATTGTGCGCGCCTGGGACAGCTCGGGCGCGTTTGCCTCCCAGACTCTCAGCCTCACCGTAACCACATCCCCCCAAACCGTAACTATCACAGCTCCGGCGAATAATTCCAATCAGAACAATTCGGTGCTGGTGACCGCCTCCGCGGTCTCTCCATCGGCGATTGACCATCTCGAGGTCTGGGATGCAACCTACGGCGCCAAGCTCGGGGACTCGCCCGGAAATACGGTTAATACTGCCTACAATCTGGCCCAGAATGGGTCGCACACCATCGTTGTCCAATCGATCAGCAGTGGCACCTTCCAGATCCTGGCGAAGAGCCAGGTGATCGTGACAGTCAACGGAACTTCCTCGGGCTGTATCAACTCAGCAAACGTGTACTGCGACTTCGATAACTCTTCGAATGTATGGAGTGTGGACAAACGAGCTGCGCAGGGGCCGGGGTCCACTCAACCCGTGGTAGCTGGTTACAATCACCCCGACAACAAGTCCGTCAAGTTCTACGAGACGGACATCGGATACTCAAATGTACTCTTCGGCCAAGAAGCTCCCCAGTCTTCATGGAATACCTCCAGCGAGGAGGACTTCTGGACCCTGGACGAGTCTGTTAATGTGTTCAACCCTGCTGGAACCCAGGCTTTTGAGACCGATGCCCAGTATGTCTGGAAGAACGCGTGGACGATGTTCTACACCGAGTGCGACCTTACGCAGGGATACTGGAACGTCTACGGCGGGGATGTCAACGGCGGGGGAACCTGGCAGCCGCTCGACGGCACGACGAAAGATGCCAATAGCAATATACCTCCTCTGCTTACTTGTTCCCGCGACGGTAGTGACTCAATGAAGAATGGCCTGCAAGCGGGATGGCACCACATTGTGTGGAAGTTCCAGCGGTCGCCCGAGGGATTTGCGATTTTCCATTCTTTCGCCTTCGACGACAAGGCCGAGGTTTTGTTGAATAATTATGCTCCTACAACATTCCATCGCACCGTTACGTGCTGCGACGGCGACTTCGGCGCGCTGATCCAGTTAGGTGGTGTCTCAAGCAAGATATTTGACAACAATTCAAACATTTCTCGCGACATCGGCGTTAATGTCACCGCGCAGAAAGTGGCACACGACAACCATTTTTAAACCAGCACATTCTGGGGTAGTGCTACAGCTTCATTCAAGTTGTAGCACTGCCGGCCTCAGCAACATGTTGGCATTGTCTTAATTCGCGATTCAATTCCCGGATACCACCGGTCGAATCTTTTGTGAAATTGAGGTGTGGCAATGATTCGCTGGAAAATCGATCATATCCTCAGTGACGTGTCTGGGTGATGAGAGCCTCCATGTTTTGCATACGTTTTCGCTTCGCGCCCGGCTTACACACTCTTAAGTGCTTGAAATCCTCCGCTGTCCTTGTGGAAGTGCCCAGTTCCCCGCGAATCGTTGTCAAAGTCGAGCAATGCAGACCAGCTTTCTGAAATTTGAAGCCTGATACTGCTGATTAGACCCTAACCAAAAATTGAAAGTGAAAGGATGTTAGCTCATGAGATCACACACATTGCTGTGTTTCTTGTTCTTCGTGTTGGTCTGTTCCGTTTCGGCGTCTGCAATCGCTGTCTCGGTTAGCAGCCCGGCAAACAACTCCAACGTCACCTCTCCCGTAAATATCAATGCATCGGCAACCCCTACTCCCGGTTATGTCATTACCGGGTGGCACATTTATGCAGACGGCGTTGATTCCTACAGCTCCGGCGCTGTCAATGCAATCAATACCAATCTTACGATCGCCAATGGCACTCATACTGTCGTCGTGCGCGCCTGGGACAGTTCGGGCGCATTCGCCAGCCAGACCCTGACTCTAAACTTTGTGGCCCAGGGCGTCACCGTGAGTGTCAGCTCACCGTTGAACGGCGCAACTGCTTATTCGCCTGCCCACATTAACGCCAACGCCATTTCGGCCAACCCCATCACCGGATGGCACGTCTACGTTGACAGCGTTGACTCGTTCTCCGGAGGTGCGGGCAGTACACTGAGCGCCGACGTGCTCATGAGCGTGGGTTCGCACACCGTAATCGTTCGCGCCTGGGACAGCACTGGCGCGTTGGGCTCCCAGACTTTCAGCCTCACTGTGGCGTCTCCGGGAGTTGGGGTAGCGGTGAGCTCTCCCGCTAACAATGCCACGGTGGCATCGCCGGCGACCATTCAGGCGAGCGCCACCTCTCCCAATACAATCATCGCCTGGCATGTCTATGTGGACAACGTGGATTCCTTCAGCGCCGGCCAGACCAACTCAATCTCAGCCAGCCTGGCATTGAGTCCGGGCACGCATACCGTGATCGTCCGCGCCTGGGACAGCACCGGAGCCTATAACAGTCAAAGCCTTACCTTGACGGCAACCAACGTAGTGCAAGTGACCCTGACCACGCCCGCCAATAATTCCAGCGTTAGTTCACCGGTGGCCTTGCAGGCATCGGCCACTTCCGGAAATGGGATCGTCGGCTGGCACGTCTACGTGGATAGCGTGGATTCCTACACCGCAGGCGCAGTCAGCTCGATTAACCCAAGTCTGGTCATGGCGAACGGGCCACATACGATCGTGGTACGCGCATGGGATAGCGGCGGGGCCTCCGGCGACAAGACCATCACCGTCAACGTTCTGCAACCCGGCGTGAATGTAGTGGTGAGCACTCCGGCCAATAACTCGACCGTGAGTTCGCCGGTAACCATCCAGGCATCGGCGACATCCACCAACGCGATTGTGGGATGGCACATTTACCTCGACAGTGCCGATGTATTCAGCCAGAGCAACATCAGCGCCATCAACACCAGCGTGAACGTGGGATCCGGCTCGCACACCTTGGTCGTCCGCGCCTGGGACAGCAGCGGGAGCTTCGGCGACCAGACTCTCACTTTCTCGGTCGGCGGTACTCCTCCCCCTCCGGGTGGAAACTATACGCTGATTGATGACATCAACCCCTGGCTGCAATGCCTGAACGGATGTGGCGATCCCGGCGGGACCGGGCCGCAACCCGTAACCAGCCAAAGCCTGGTCGCCTCGCCCAACAACAGCGCCGACGGGTTCTCGCACTTGTTCTCGATCGGCGGGACCGCAGTTTACGCGGATTCCTACTGGTACGTAAACCGGACTGCGACCTCTACGCCGGCCATGCCTTCGGCACTGGTGACACAACAGACCTACTCGTTTGACTTGCTGATTCCCTCCGGGCAGGAGAACAATCCGCAAGCCATCGAATGGGAAACGCAGCAGCAGTTTCAGGGCACGGTCTACAACACCGGATGGCAGGCCCTGTATGCCGGAATCAGCGATCCGACCAAGATGCAGATGCGCACCTTCCAGTGGAGCGACAAGACCTGGTACGACACGGGAATCCTGGTGCCGCGCTTTACCGCGGACGCCTGGCACCATGTGCAAGTGGATGAACATGTTTCGGGAACGACCATCTTTTTCGATGACATCATTATCGATCAAACGAGATATGTTCCCACGATTCCCAGTGGAGCCTCGCACCAGGCAATCTTCACAGGCTTCAGTGCGGCATTCAACAATGCCTTCCAACTCGACCTGAACTTCAGGGCCGACCCATACACCGTCTACATTGACAACATGACAATTACATACTCTACCAACTGAACTCACGGCCGGGCAGGAGCGTGGCTCACCACGCCTCCTGCCAGGGTCGGTCATGGGCCGCTTCGTCACTGGACCGAAGCTGCGGCGCCGGCGCTATCTCCCATTCCGATTCTGCGCTCCTGCCTTCTATACTCTATTCACGGAAAACAATTTGAGCCTGTCCAATAGAATTCATCCATATACTTCTTAATATCCATGACGAAAATCCTGCTTATTACAATCACCGGCGATGACAAGCCCGGACTTACCAGCGCCTTTGCCCAGGTGCTGGCGGAATCAGAGGCCATCCTTGTGGATATCGGCCAGGCCGTGATTCACGATGCGTTGGCGCTCGGGCTGATGGTCAGGATCAATTCCACGAGCAACATCAAAGGCGTGGAACATGCCATCCGGGAAAAAGCACGCGCACTAGGGGTAACGGCGCGCATCAGTCATATCTCGGAAGAGCACTATCGCGATTGGGTGCGGAAGCAGCATAAGCAGCGTTTTATCGTGACCTTGCTTGCGCCGCAGATCACGGCAGAGCAACTGGCGATTGTGACCGGTGTATTTTCCACGCACAACCTGAACATTGACATCATGGACCGATTGTCAGCGCGCGCTTCTGCCAGCGACCCAGGTGAGCCGCGCATGTGCATCGAGTTCACCATCTCGGGCGATCTGGTAAGCGCGGTAGAGCTGCGACGCACTCTGCTCACACTCGCCGACCAGCAAGAGTTCGATATTGCCGTGCAGGAAGACTCCATCTTTCGCCGCAACCGCAGGCTGGTGGTCTTTGATATGGATTCCACGCTCATCCAGATGGAAGTGATTGACGAACTGGCGCGACTGGCTGGAGTGGGCGAGCAAGTTTCTGCCATCACCGCTGCCGCCATGCGAGGAGAGCTGGATTTCAACGCCAGCTTTCGCAAACGCTTGAATTTGCTGAAAGGGCTTTCGGCCGATGTGTTAGAAGATGTCGCGTCGAGGCTGCCGATCACGCCCGGCGCGCACCGGCTGCTGCGGACTCTCAAGGCGCTGGGATACAAAACGGCGATCCTCTCCGGCGGGTTTACTTGCTTTGCCCAGAAGCTGCAAAGCGAGCTCGGCTTTGACTACGTTTACGCCAACGAATTGGATATCGCCGATGGTTTGCTTACAGGGGAGCCGGCGGGAGAGATCATTAATGGAGCGCGCAAGGCCGAGTTGCTGAAGCAGATTGCCGAGCAGGAAGAAATCTCTCTGGAGCAGACAATCGCCGTGGGAGATGGCGCCAACGATCTCCCGATGTTGAGCGTCGCCGGGCTAGGAGTGGCCTTTCATGCCAAGCCTTTAGTTCGCGGGAAAGCAGAACACTCGATCTCGCGCATGGGACTGGACGCGTTGCTGTATTTACTCGGTCTTCGAGATCGGCACATGGAAAGCGGTTCTCGGTTCTCCACGGCAAGCCGGGACAGGTCAGTTCTCGGTTCTCAGAAGGAGGATTAAGTGGGTACTTCTTCGCCAGTCCTACCGGAAACACAATGAGACGAATATTGGCCGTTCTTGGATCTGCGCTTTTTCTCGTCATCGCTCCGGGCGGTGTTGCCGGGCTCGTGCCCTGGTGGATATCACGCTGGCGGATGCAAGCTCCCTTGCTTGGCCTTCCACCCATTCGCTTTGCCGGTGGGCTCTTGATCGCGGCCGGTCTTCCGGTGCTGCTGGATTCGTTTGCCCGCTTTGCGCTCAAGGGCTTGGGAACGCCAGCGCCGGTCTTCCCAACCCGTCACCTCGTGGTCAGCGGGCTCTATCATCATGTACGCAATCCTATGTACGTTGCGGTGGTTTCGTTGATCTTTGGCCAGGGGCTGCTGCTGGGAAATCTGCGGGTCATCGAGTACGGGTTTTCCGTCTGGCTGGCGTTTCATCTGTTTGTGTTGCTGTATGAGGAGCCCACATTGCGCTCAACTTTCGGAGATGAATATAAGGTCTTTTGTGCCAATGTCCCGCGATGGATTCCGCGCCTTAGACCGTGGAGAACAAGCGAGCAGCAAAAGTAAATGTTTTTCTTTTCGCGGCAGTCTGAAGGATGTTGGCAATCCACCCGCTAGCTCCGAAAATGGTCTAAGATGTCTGAGATCGAGATACAAAGTATAGAGATTCGGTTGACACGTATGTCTCCAATCTGCTTGGGGATATCTGCCGCATAGGCGCAGGTGCATTGACATGCTGTGCTCCTAACGCTTACCTTGAACTCTCTCGTACGTCTTGAGGTGTTATGAAACGTCTGCTTGTTTTCTTCTCTTTCCTTGTCTTGTTTGCCGCTTCCGGCAGTCTTTGCGTGGCCCAGGACATGGCCTCCTTTGAAAAACGGGTAACTGTAAAGAAGCTGGCCAACGGGCTCACGGTGGTGATCTGTGAGAGGCCTGAGGCTCCTGTGGTCTCGTTCTTTACCCACGTGGACGTGGGTGACGCACAGGACCCCAAGGGCCAGACCGGCCTGGCCCACATGTTTGAGCACATGGCCTTCAAGGGCAC
Source organism: Terriglobales bacterium (assembly GCA_035487355.1). NCBI lineage: Bacteria > Pseudomonadati > Acidobacteriota > Terriglobia > Terriglobales > Terriglobales bacterium. Next base: position 102,147 of record DATHMF010000086.1, read on the forward strand.
CGACAAAATTGGCAGCACCAACTGGCCCGCTGAAAAAGCGGCCCTGCAGAAGGTAGAGCGCGCCTACCAGGAGTATGACCGCGAGCGCATCAAAGAGGTCGGCCGCGATGAACAAAAGATTGCCGCCGCCAAGAAAGCCTGGGAAGATGCCCGCGACGAAGCGGAGAAATACGTAGCCGTAAATCAGTATGACGAAATCCTGGAGCGCAATGGCGCTGAGGGCATGAACGCCAACACCAGCATGGATGAAACCCAATACTATTATTCCCTGCCCTCTAACCGCGTGGAGCTTTGGGCTTACATGGAATCGGAGCGCTTTCTGCATCCGGTGATGCGCGAGTTCTACAAGGAGCGCGACGTGGTGTACGAAGAGCGGCGCATGCGCGTGGATAGCAGCCCTATCGGACGGCTGGTGGAGCAGTTCCAGGCTGCGTCATTCGTGGTGCATCCTTATCACAATGAAGGAATCGGCGATGCCTCAGAAATCACCAGTTTTTCTGCCAGCGACGCGCAGCAATTTTTCGACAAATACTACGTGCCTGCGAACATGGTGATCGCGATTGTCGGCGACGTGACGCCCAAGCAGGTCATGCCGATCGTCGAAAAATATTTTGGCCGGCTGCCGGCCAAACCCGCACCCGAGCCCCTGCATGTGGTTGAGCCTCCGCAGCGCTCCGAGCGTACGGTTACGGTGTTTGACACTGCACAGCCGATTTACCTGGAAGGCTACCACCGGCCTGACTTCCGCGATCCCGATGACGCCGTGTATGACGTCTTGTCTGACCTGTTCTCCAACGGCCGCACCTCCCGCCTTTACCGCGCCCTGGTACGTGACAAGAAGATTGCCGTGGAAGCAGAAGGATTCACCGGCTTCCCGGGTGTCAAATACCCCAGCTTATTTGCTTTCTACGCCATTCCCAGCCGCGGACATACACCCGCGGAGTTGCAGGCGGCTATCCACGAAGAAATTGACCGCATGGTCAATCAGGATGTAACCGACGAAGAGCTGCAAATGGTAAAGACGCGCGCCAAGGCTGACCTGATTCGCGGGTTGGCCAACAACGATGGGCTGGCCCAGCAACTCGGGGTTGTGCAAGCTTACTATGGCGACTGGCGCGAACTCTTCCGCCAGGTGGACCGCATTGAAAAGGTGACCAAGGCCGACATTCGGCGGGTAGCAGCCAAGACCTTTACCCGAGAAAATCGCACGACCGCCGTGCTGGAAAACAATGCTACGGCAGCCAATGCGACATCGTCGAATTCCAAATCAGGAGCAAAGCAATGAACTTGCAGAATCGAACAGTGCGTACGTTGTTGAGTGGAGTTCTTTTGCTGCCCGTTCTTTTGTTGCCCCTGGCAGGAGCGGCACAAACACCGGGAAAAGATGCGTCATCTTCGACGGCGCCAGAGAAGAAACTGTCTGTCGCCACCACAGATGAAAAGAAAGTGGAAAAGAAAGATACAACGGCGGCCCCCAGGACTGCAGCCAAACCCTGGGAAAGAATTACATTTCCGCCACTGCACGCATTTCATCCGCAGCACCCCAAGCGGATCGAATTCTCCAACGGCCTGGTGGTTTTCCTGCAGGAAGACCACGAATTACCGCTGATTGACGGGACCATTCGCATTCGCGGTGGTTCGCGCGATGAACCCGCTGGCAAAACCGGTCTGGCGAGTGTTTATGGACATACATGGCGCCTGGGTGGCACCACCAGCAAAACCGGCGATGAACTTGACGACTTTTTAGAAGCACGCGCAGCTAAAGTCGAAACCTCGAGCACCGTGGATTCCTCGCTTCTTTCCTGGTCGTGCCTGAAAGAAAACTTTGACGATGTGCTGAAAATCGCAGCCGATGTGCTGGAGCATCCTGAATTTCGGGAAGACAAGCTCGACTTGACCAAGAAACAGATCTCGACCGGGATCTCGCGCCGCAATGATGATCCTGAATCTATTGCCTCGCGCGAAGCCAACAAACTGGCCTACGGCGCACAGAGCCCATACGCCAGGACCGCAGAGTATTACACCATTGCCGCCATTACTCGCGCCGATCTGGTGGATTGGCACAACCAGTTCGTTCATCCCAACAATATGATCCTGGGCGTAGTAGGGGATTTTGACTCTACTGCCATGGAAGCCAAACTGCGCCAGGCTTTTGGCGACCTACCGCGTGGACCGGAAGCCGAACGCGATCCCAAAGTTGCAATTGATCCGGCCTCGCCCGGAGTCTATTTCGTCGAAAAAGACGACGTTGACCAGAGCACGATTGAGATGGTGCACCTGGGAATTCGGCGCGACAATCCGGATTATTATGCGATTTCGGTCATGAATGAGATTCTTGGCGGCGGATTCTCCAGCCGGCTGGTTGCTAACTGCCGCACCAAGCAGGGACTCGCATACGGAGTCGGGGGCGGGGTTGGGGCCTTTTATGGCCACGTTGGGACCTTCCGCGTTTCCATGGGCACCAAGAGCAGCACCACAGGCGCGGGCATTGACTGCCTTTACGGCCAGTTGGATGACCTGGAAAAGAAGCCGGTGACCGAGGCTGAGCTCAAGCGCGCCAAAGACACGATCTTGAACTCATTCATCTTCCAATTTGATGACAAAGACAAAGTCCTGCAGGAGCAGATGGTCTATGAATACTTTGGCTATCCTGCTGACTTTCTGGAGCGCTTCCCCGCCAACATTAAAAAAGTGACGGTAGATGATGTGGAACGGGTGGCGCTCAAGTATATCCACAAAGACCAGTTGAAGATGCTGGTGGTGGGCAACTCTAAAGATTTCGACCGCGATCTTTCCACTTTTGGGAAGGTCAACAAGATTGATATCACCATCCCCGAAGCGCCTCCCTCGGCTGTTTCCGCCAGCGCAAAGCCGGCGGCCACGAATCCGGAAGGTAAGGCCCTCATCGCCAAAGTCGCCACGGCTCTCGGCGACAAGAAAAAATTGCGCGCCGTGAAGTCCATACGGCAAACCATCACCAGCGTGCGCAAAACCCCGCAGGGCGATATCTCATTGGATATTGACCAGACCATCGTCTATCCCGATCAGGTCTATGTGAAGGCGAAGACGTCAATGGGCGAAATGACCACCGTAATCACGCCGCAAAAAGCCTCCATGGACATGGGAGGCCAGCATCGCGACATGCCCTCGGCCATGCGCGACGAAAACCTGAAGGTGATCAGGCGCGACCCCATCTACATCTTGCAGCATGCCGGCGATTCCAAATACACCTTTACCGCTTCGGGCGACGATACCATCGAGGGAGTGCAGACGAAAATCCTGGCCATCAATGCCGATGGAATTGAGGTGAAGTGGTATGTAGACCCCAGCAGCGGCCATCTGCTGCGGGCGGCATTTCACACGCAAACCATGCAAGGACCAGCCGAGCGCGTAGTGGATTACTCCGATTGGCGCGACGCCAGCGGGCTCTCGCTGCCTTACAAACGAACGGTAACGGAAAACGGAGCGACATCGAGCGAAGATACCATTAAGTCGATTGAGTTGAATCCTGTGGTGGATCCCAAGTTGTTTACGCCGTAGTAGAGATTGGGTAATTGTAATTGGTTATTTGGTTAACCATTTCCCGTTTTGGGACTTCAACCCATGATTTGCACTTTTGCACGGTCTCTGCGAGACGCAAGAACTCTCGCGAGAGCGTCACGCAGTGCAACTGTGTCTCCGGCTGGAACCAGCATAAGTTTCTGATGCTTCTCGATCCCGCATTCCGGCGAAGCAATCACGGGAATGCCGGCCGCCAACGACCGCAGCAGCGGACGCGGAGCGTTCTCGACAAATGCCGGCTGAACCACCACGGCAGCCTGATCTAACCAATCTGGTGCGGCCTGGGCGAGCGTGCATCCCTCCCAAAACTTCCCAGATTCGAGCAGACTTCCGAGAACTACGAGTTTTTGAAGCGAACCTTGCAGTGCCTCGCGCAACTCGTATGCGCCTTTGCGGGCAACAGCAGGTCCGGGGAAAACAATGCATGAGCCGGGCTGATGCCGATGCGCGACCTTGGGCAGCTTCCACGCCAGTCTCGTGGTCTTGCGGGGAAACATGCCGGCCAGAAATGAGTGTGGGGTAATGATGCTCTCAGCGTGTTCCAGAGCTTCGGCTTCGGCCTCGACCATCCATGCCGGCGCCCGGAATTCCTGGAAGGTCTTGCGCTCTGGAAATCTCGCCGCCAGATCGTCGAGTCTCCTGTGCAGTGCCCGCAAGGGCATGCGCGTCATGAACACGCGAAACTCCCTGCCTCCCAGGTCGCCCCTTCGCCATAAGAACGGCAGCAGCGATTGCGCTACATAGAGATGAGAGGTCTTCATCGAAAGTCTTTTGCCGTAATACTCCGCCAGCTTCTGCGAGCGTTCCAGTTGCACTGCGATGGGAGGCAAATTTCTGAACTCTCCTGCACGCGTTTTGGCTGAAGAAAGAACTGTTGGCAACGTTGCGGCAACGATCCGTGAATATCCATCGCAATTCCAGTTATATCTCTGCCGCTGCAAGAAATTCGAATGCATGGGCAGAAACAATTCATCTGCATCCCGCCTGGTCTGTTGCGCAAATTCTTCAAACTCCGGCCAGCACTCTTCGATCAGGAATGCCGCGTTGCCGGCTGAGATGGAATTTTTGGCCTTCACATTGCGAAAACAACTTTCTACTGCGCAATCTGTGCATGTATTGATCCGGATGCTGGGGCGCCCCGCCGGCCGATGTTCGTTCATGCGCAGCAAACCATGCTTGCCGCGAAAAGTAATGATCAGTTCATCCCGGGAAAGCCGGGCGGTTATGAGGATGTCTTGCTCCGGACGAAAGCGAAGATCAACGTAGTTCCAGAAAATCGTAGCGTCTCTTCCCTGCGCGGCCGCAGAGCCAGGAACAGCCGCCGTGTGGGCGTGCCGCTCGACGATCTCGCAGCCCGTCCTCAGAGCTATATCGTACAAAGCGTTGGAGAGCTGGCACAGACCACCGCCAACGGTAGGAATCAAACAGCCCTGACGAAGCTCGCGGCCGGTAGCGTAGCCCTCAGACTTTGTGGCTTTGCCAATCTGCTGCCAAAAGCTGAACAACTGGTTTGCAGGCACTTCAACCAGATGCAACCGGCTACAGGCCCGGCGCAGATTCTGTACCTTTCCAAGTTGAAGGGATTGCTCCACCGAACTCTCAGCCGTCCACAGAGGCGACCTGGTTTCAGTAAGTAAGAGGGGATAATCCGTCAGCTTGCCCGCGGCAAGAGTGTGTAAAGGCGCACGCAGGTCTGTGGCAAAGCGCACACAACGCAGTACTGCCGCTTTGGCCGCAAAGATAGCCGCTGAAATACGGGTTGGTTCTTCGGAGTGCAATCGGTCTACCCCATGTGCCATAAAAATGTGCCGTAATCCCGGCATTTCGCTGCTGTAACCAGCTAATCAGTGTTCCCCCGGCCACGATCGCCGCCGTTGCTGCAATCACGCGCCGGAGTTGTGAATATCCTCACTGCAGAAATAAGCAATTGGGATTCCACGGCGCGGCATCGGCGGGAACTTTCTGCGGCGGCAGCGCGTATATGAGGCTGAAGGTGAACTACACTCTGTCTTTGTCTTGATTTGAGAGGTGTTGCTATGAAGAAGATCTTTTTAGCGCTATCGGTTTTGCTGGTCCTGACCTTGCCCGCGGCAGCGGATGACTGGAAGAAGGACTACACCATCTCTGGAAAACCCGAGGTGCGTCTGAGCACCGGAGACGGTTCGGTGGAATTTATTGTTTGGGAGCGCAAACAGGTGAGCGTATCGGTTCACACCGAAGGCTGGCAGATCGGCTCAGACGGTGTAAGGATTGAAGAGCACCAGTCTGGAGACCGGGTCGAGGTGACGGTCCACACTCCGCATGAGGGCTGGTTTTGCCTGTTCTGCAACCGCTCCATGCATGTGACGGTGAACCTGCCGCAGGAGGCGAACCTCGATCTTCATACCGGCGACGGCTCCATCAAAGGCTCACGCGTCCACGGCAACCTGGACCTCAACACCGGAGATGGCTCGATTCGTATTGAAGATGCCGATGGCCAACTGTCGGCGCACACCGGCGACGGAGGCATTCATGTTGACGGCAGGTTCGACGCTTTGAAGATCGAAACCGGCGATGGCAGCATTCACGCTGAAATCAATCGAGGATCAAAGATGGTAAGCTCCTGGTACCTGCACTCGGGCGATGGCAGCATTGAGCTCCGTTTGCCGGAAGGTTTCTCGGCCAACCTGGACGCCCACACCGGCGATGGCAGTATCAACTCCGACCTTTCTGCGCTGACGGACGAAGATAAACACAATCACACCTTGCGAGGCAAACTGAACGGCGGCGGTCCGCTGCTCGAGCTGCGCAGCGGAGATGGGTCGATTCATCTGGGGAAGAATTAGAGCGGGGTTGTTTCGGATCGGGTGGGGGCCCCCCTTTGCCAGCTTAGGGGTAATCTGTAAGTTATCCATGACCCATGACCAAAATTTGGCACAAAGAAAATGACCAAGCGATCTTGAGGGACCCCACCCCCTTGCGCGCTTGGGGTGAAAGTCGTAAGTCATTCATAATCAATGAGAGATAGGAATGGCTGCGCTAGTAACAAATGGGGTTTGGAACAAGGGTTTTGTTTACTTCGCGGTAAACTTAAAAGAAGTTTCGAGTTTCCAGTTTCAAGTTTCGAGCGACACCCAAAACTCCTTTTCAATAAATTTTCAAAGATCCATAAGGAGGCCAAAGCCTCCGCATTCTGGGTGCTGGATACACTTCCAAGCCCATGATGACCCAAGATTTATCAGAAAATCAATAGTTTGATACCACTTTGGTGCCAGGGGAAGAATCAGAACTCAATTTACCGCGGAGGCGCGGAGACACGGAGAAAGTTAGTACCTTCATAAGCGCGGTATCCGTAATCATCTCACCAAATCACTCTGACAACGTCTAAGCAGGCTGGAGGCTAGGGGGGATGACTGCAGATTCTGCACCTAGAGCATCGGGGAAGCCGCTCCAGTTTGCTACCCACATCGGCGCGAGCTAGGCCGCTTCCAGCAGTTCTGTATGGCGGGGCGAGCTTCCGATAAGACCACACTAATCGTTAGGTACAGATGATAATGCGCTCTGTTCTTCCCGGTTTGTGGATACGCCAAAGAACTTCCGAATGCGCGGTCCACACCGGTAGACGCCGGCGCCCGACGTCGACGGCTTCACCCCGGACCAGCAGTTCTTCATCGCCTGGGAACAGGTCCGCGGCGACGAGGAGCGTCCGGAGTTCGCGCGCAAGATGATCCAGGGCGACGAGCACCCGGTGGCGAAGTACCGCGTCATCGGACCGCTCTCGAACATGCCGCCATTTGCCAAGGCGTTCTCGTGCAAGGCAGGCTCGGCGATGGTCCGCCTGGCCGAGAAGCGGTGCGAAGTCTGGTAAATGCAGATGCAGAATGGGCCGCCCTCAAAAGTGCACCCCCTGACTCTTCGCACTGATGCCGTACTATCTTCTTAGGCGAATCTGTGTTATACGGACCGTTGAAGCGCCCCGGAGGGCCAATGGATGACTCGCGAGCCGGGCGGGCAACGCAGGCGTTTCGGGAAGGCGTGACCCTCTGGAAGGTCCACAAGGATCGGCACGGGGCGGTCGAGAAGCTTTCTCTTTGCCTTAGCCTCGTGCCGGGTGTGCCGGAAGCACTCTACAACCGAGCCCTCATCCTCGCCGAGCTCGGCGAGGATGATCGAGCTGTTCAAGATCTCAGAGCCCTGGAAGCCAGCGGAAGCCCCCTCGCGCAGCAACTCGCCACACTATTTGATGTTCACGCCCAGGCAACCGTCTCCATTGGCGTCAAGAAGCTTAGGGATGGCGCTGTCGCCGAAGCAGTTGAGCTGTTCACGCGCGCAAGCGTCTTTGCGCCGGATAACCCGGTACCCTACAACAATCGTGGCTTGGCCCTCCGCGCGGCGGGCGACGATGTCGCGGCGTTGAAGGACCTCGACACGGCGGTGCAGCTTGGCTGGCAAGGGGAGCACTATCTCTTCGACACGGCAGGACCAGCCGATGAGTAGGCGCCGCACCCGCGTGCCCATTTGCGCGACCAGGCGAATGGGGGATTTTCTGTTTCCCTTTTTGACCTGGTTGAGTACGCGTAGCAGTGGCATTACTCAAGAGTCCCGGAATTTTCTCGCGAGGATGCTGGATTCCAAATCCCCGGCCTAGCAAAGCTAGGCGCGGGGCACCCCTGCAGTGTTTCGGATGGGCCACCCGCCCAGAATGGGCCGCGACTGTGATCGTCAGTGGCCGATGTTGAATCAACGGCATGAGTTCTGTAGACATGCGGTCTCCTTTTTTATTCTGTCGCGTACCAATCCCATACGCGGCACACGCGCAGGTATTCAGAATCGCGATTTTTGTGGCGAGGCGAAAGCTCAGACGGTCCGGCTATGACCACTGAGGCCAATTCCGAACAGACGTACGTAGGAAGTCTCGGCGGGAGGGTGCTTATTGAATGATGTGTGAACTTACGACGTTGTGACAACGTATACGCACGACGGCAGGGTGTTCATACCGAAGAACGTCGCAGCCAAGTTCGGACGACGACTTATTTGGGTTTAGGCTTTTGGAACTCCTCCACGAGCAGAACCCAGTCCCACTGATCTCCGGCTCGTCTGCCACCAGCTCGGATGAGGTACAGATCCACACTTTGGCCTTTCGAGAGTTCCTTCTCCAGGTATGGACTCACCTGCTTCTGTACCGGCAGCCAGTATTCTTTGCCGTCTTGGACAAACAGCAGCTCGGTTTCATATAGGGTCGTGTAGTTTGAATCTGCGGTGTAGGATCTGCTCCACTGGGCAATAAAATCCTGTTTTTCGGCAGAGATGGGTCTTGACAACCCGACATACGTCACGCCAACTCGAGAGGGCAGAGTGTCTTTCGCCAGAAAGACCCTAGTGCTGGTCGAAGCACCGACGGCTTCGATGTTCTGTTGGATAATTTCCTTTAGGGTTCGTGGCTTGAAGTCCTTCCACGGAAAAGTCTGAGCGCATAGCAGGCCTGTTAGAACAAAACATAAGGGAGCAGCGCGTAGTCTCCACTTTTTCATTTTGGTTCCGTTACCCATGCAGAGGCATTGCGATCTCCGCAAAACAAGTAAGCCGTTGTAAGCCGCCTCAGTGGTTTGTTCGCCTCAGTATACGTTATTAGCGTGGCTTTAATGAAATGGCCCTAGCTCGGCCTCGGGGGCCGGTTTCAGACCGCTCTGTCTCCTATCCCAAATACCTCTTGACTTCCAGTAATTACTGGTTTATCTTAGGCGAACAAAAGGCGAAAATATGCCGGGCTCTTCCCTATCCTTCTTCGAACCCCTCCCCCAGGAGAAGCTGGTAGGGATTGCCCGGCTCGCCTCTTTGGGCGACTCCATCAAGCAGGGGCACAAGATTGAGTACTTTACCCTGCCCACCCGCTCCATTCTCAACCGCTGCACCTCGAAGCGGGGTATGCCTTTTACTTGGACCATCAACCCTTACCGAGGCTGCGAGTTTGCCTGCAAATACTGTTATGCGCGTTACACCCATGAATTTATGGAGATGCGCGACGGCCTGGATTTTGAGCGCAAGATTTATGTGAAGCAGAACGCAGGATGGCTGGTGCGGCAGGAGCTGAAGCATGTCCGCAAAGGAGAGGGCATGGCCATGGGTGCGGCCACCGATCCTTATCAGCCGGCTGAGCGCCGTTACGAGGTTACGCGCGCCATCCTGGAAGAGCTGGCGCAGCATCACGGGCTTGCCCTGGGGATTGTGACCAAATCCACGCTGATCGTGCGCGATGTTGAGCTGCTGCGCAAGTTTGCCGCGAACAACGATCTCTGGATCCAGGTTACGGTCACCACCATGGATATTCAACTGGCAAGAATTCTGGAGCCGCGGGCGCCGAGGCCTGATCTGCGCATGCAGACGGTCCGCGAACTGGCTAACGCCGGGTTGAGTGTAGGAGTCAACTGCGCACCCGTGCTGCCGGAAATCACAGATTCGGTTGCCAACCTGGAATCGGTCATCGTTGCCGCGCGCGAGGCTGGAGCGCACCGTATCCACGCCAATCCTCTGTATCTGAAGCCGTGCTCGGAAAAAGTCTTTATGCCCTTTTTGGCAGAGCAGTTCCCCCACTTAGTTGAAGGCTATAAACAACGCTATGCCAAGGGCGCGTTTCTTTCCAAGTCGTACCACCAGCGTGTCTCCAAGCTCATGGAGCGCCTGCTGCAGAAGCACAACTTTCAACATAAGCGCCGCGAGCGGCGGGCGTTTGTGGAGAGGCAGGAACAAGACGAGCAGATGGGGTTGTTTTGAAGGTTCCGGCTCTAAGAGGTATCAAAGTGGCATCAACCCGTTGGTCTTTGAGGAATTTTAGTTCATCATCTGCTAGAGCTATTTCGGCCATCTTTTTGCAGGTTGTCAGCGCGTCCGCTCAGAAGAAGAGGAGGAGAAAGGTACGAGGGACTATCTGAAGTAGTCTCGATTTTCAGCCCGTAAGTCGTTGAATTAAAGTGGGTTGTAGCTGGTGGGACTACTCCAAGTAATACCCCCACCCCCCACTATCTGACTCGATAGAACAGAGAATGTTTGTTAATCAAATGTATGAGTACTGGACCGAGATACCCTCTCATCCTGCTACAATTTTCCTTATGAACCCGCAGACGCCATTTACGACCGTTGAAGAGGCGATTGCAGAGATCCGCGCCGGACGCATGGTCGTAGTCGTGGACGACGAAGACCGCGAGAACGAAGGCGACCTCACCCTGGCGGCGGAAAAAGTTACTCCTGAAGCCATCAACTTCATGGCTAAGTATGGCCGCGGACTTATCTGCCTGGCGCTTACCGAGGAGCGGCTGGATTACCTGCGCATCGGCCCCATGACTGCCTTCAACGACTCGCCCTACGGCACGGCATTCTGCGAGAGCATCGAAGCGCGGGCGGGGGTCACTACGGGAATTTCCGCACATGACCGCTCGCGTACGATTCAGGTGGCGGTTGATCCTCAATCACGGCCCAGCGATTTGGTGCGTCCTGGACACATATTTCCTCTGCGCGCCCGCAAAGGCGGCGTGCTGGTGCGCGCCGGCCAAACCGAAGCCTCCGTTGACCTCGCACGGCTGGCTGGGCTGGTGCCTGCCGGAGTGATCTGCGAGATCATGAATGAAGACGGCAGCATGGCGCGCGTGCCGCAGCTTGTAGAGTTCTGCCAGAAGCACAATTTGAAGATGCTGACGGTCGCGGAGCTGATCCGCTATCGAATTAAGAACGAACGCTACGTTCACCGCGCAGGCGAAGCCCTGCTGCCGACGCCCTACGGCGAGTTCCGCATGATTGCCTACGAGAGTGAACTCGATCACGAGTTCCACATTGCCCTGTTGCGGGGCGATCCGGCAGAGTTTGGTTCACGCCCGGCCCTGGTGCGTATGCATTCCCACTGCCTCGTGGGCGATGTTTTTGGCGCGACCTGGTGCACCTGCCAGGCGACCATCGCACACTCCCTGAAGATGATCGCGGAGCACGATCATGGCGCCCTGATTTATCTTCATCAAACCTCCAAGGGATTTTCCATCGAAAAGGTCGGCGACAAACCTATGCTGGCGTTTCATCGCGAATCCCGCGAGCCGTCGCTCCCCGACCATCAGCGCAAAACGCAGCGCGAAATTGGAATCGGGGCACAAATTCTCTCGGACTTGGGAATTAAAGAAATCCGCCTGCTGACAAATCATCCTCGCCGGGTGGCGGGCCTGGAGGGCTATGGCATCCGCATCATCGAACAGGTACCCATTCCCGTGGGCCAGGCGAAAGACGCAGCTTCAACGCGTTCTTGAAGCTATTGGCTCATCAGGGCGTGGCCGCTGCGCCGGCAAATTCACTCTCAGCTCGTCTTGCGCGCAACCACATTGCTTTCGTGAATGTAATACTGCGCTGAACAGGTGTTGGAGCCACAAATGACGGCAAAGAGTCCGGCAAGCTGCTTGCGCGTCACCAGACCCAGCGTGCCGCACTCGGGACAAGCCAGCACCGCCCAATAAGGGTCCTCGCCTTCACCCATGTCGCCGGCGTTTTCCAGCACGAAGAGAGTGCCGGGCTGCATTTGTTCGGGGATCCACTCGCTCAGAAAGTTCAGTTCCTGCACCATTCACCACCTCCAGTACCCAAAAAGACCAAACTTCTACCTACCGCTCACGCCGAATTTTTTCGCCGTGAACGAACCCAGTTTGCAGAACGAACAGATTTCTTATTGCGAAAATCCTTCCCTCGTATATCGGCGCGCACCTGCCGCAATGTATCGGAGAGGCAAATTGTCAGCAGCGGTTGCCGCGCGTTCTTCAGGATGTCAATCACCTGGCGCGTGGATGTCTCCAGATAAATGTGTTTTCCATCGGTCAGCAGATGCACATCAGCGCTGTTGCTGAGGGTTTCTACCAGACGCTTGCCCAGCTCGCGTTGCAGGAAGCGCAGCACGGTGCGCACCCGCTGCAGTGAGAAGCCTTTGCGGCGCAGCTCGCAAATCACGGAAATTTCCGTGAGATCAGCGAATGAATAGAGCCGGCAGCGGCCCTGACGGGCAGGAGAGACAATCCCCTGCTCATCCCACCATTGCAACTGCCGCGGTGAGATGCCGGTCAACGCAACGATCTCCTGTGAAGTAAACTCCTGCATCTTTCATCCTTATGCTGCCAGTTCAACCATTTTTTGTACTTCTTGTTTAAAACACAAAATACATAAAATGTTTTAAACATTCTAGAGCGGGAATGTTGAGAGTCAAGAAGTATTTAGGGCAGTATACCTGTGGTTACCGGGGATTTACGATTTACGAAGTACGATTTACGATTTGTTTAGCTGTAGACATCTATTTCCCTAATGAACCTGATCATCAATGGAGAGCGTCGCGAATTCTCTGAGCCATCCCTGGCTCTTTCAGCCCTCATCATCGAAAAGCTTGGAATGAAGGGCGACCGGGTTGCGGTGGAACTCAATCGAGAGATCATCCGCCGCGACCACTGGGAATCTACCCTTCTGAAGAATGGAGACCGCCTGGAGATCGTCCACTTTGTTGGCGGAGGCAAATCGTAAATCGTACTTCGCAAATCGTAAATCTAGATTGAGTGTTGTGGAACTGCGGTTGCCTGCTTCTTGAGCCGGAACTTGCGGGTGGAGTGGCGCTGCTCGCAGGTGGCCTGCACAAGTACCGCGGCCTCGGCTAAATCGGACTCATCCAAGAGAATCTTCATTTCCGCCAGGCCTTGCTCATTAGTGGTGGTCTCCGAATAAATAGGAGCATCGCTGGCGATATGCAGGCGCGAGGTAAGCTGCGCGCCGGTTACCGGCTCACCCTGGCGGGTCACTTTGAATTTCATCAAAATCGAATTGTCCTGATAGACCGCGTCGGCGTTCAACCAATGCAAGGAGAGCCCATCACCGTGCTGGCTGGCATCCTGAATTTCCGCCCCTTCACGAGCCAGCGACTGCGTAGGCGCAAACAAGGTATTAATGTTGCCGGCACGGATGGTATCAATCACATTTTTGTGCTGGATTTTGAGCAGCTCGTGCATCTGCTCATCAGAAAAATCGGGCTTGACCACCCAATCGGCATAAGAGGTGGCGTGCTTGCCGATGCAGCGCCCGCGCACGAACACCTGGGTTTGCAGAAGCAGGTCGGCCTGCCGCGCCTCGCTCTGGACGTGGTACACCACATCCTCATATTTTATGTCGGTATTAAATCCGAAAATCATATTTCTAAGGGCTCCGCAACGCTACGCTGCTGCGCCCTCGCACTTTGCTCGCGCTGCACGGCGCTCGCTCCGTGCTCACCCGTTTCTACCACCGGCGCCCCCTTTGAGCCCATATTGATGCCGGAAAACCGCCGGAACCTTTAGGAATCCTCTGTACTGCAAGCTTTCATCATATTTTAACTCGCCTTGGAATGGCTGCAGCAGAAACTTGACACCCTCCAACGCAAAAAACTAAACTCAAAAGTTTGCTACTTGTTAGTGGCGCTCAGTATATACAGCTCTTCATATGCCGGACAACTATTTCGCCCCTTATTTGCCGTTGCTTATCCATATACTCTTCGCCGGGGGTATTGCGGCGGGAATGGTCATGCTTTCTGCCCTTTTGGGCAAGCGCCGTCCCACGCGGGCCAAAATGACCCCATATGAGTGCGGCATATTGCCCACCGGAGACGCTCGCGGGCGCTTTACAGTCAGGTTCTACCTCGTAGCTATGCTGTTTATTTTGTTCGATGTAGAGGCAGTTTTCCTCTATCCATGGGCGGTCATCTACCGAGAACTGAGCGATCCCAGGACATACGGAACCAGATTTTTTGGTTTCGTCGAAATGCTGGTGTACATCGGAATTGTGCTGGTCGGCTTCTTCTATACATGGAAGAAGGGCGTTCTGGACTGGAACAAGCCGGAAGGAGAAGACACCTAATGTCGCTCTCCCCCGCAGTTACCGACCTTAGCCAGTTAAAGGACATGCCTGCTGTCGCCCGCCTCACAGATGTAAAGAGCAGTGCCGTGCAGGGCGCGAAGTTCGACCGCGACGAGCTTTCAATCTACGTAGACGGAGCCTTCATTCGTGAAGCCTGCGCGCTGTTGCAATCCGACCCGGAAACCAAGTTCAATTTTCTTTCGGATATCACTTGCGTGGATTTGTATCCCAGCGAGCCGCGCTTTGAAGTCTGCTATCACCTGCTCTCGCACACACGCAAAGAGCGCGTGCGGCTGAAGGTCAAGCTGGCAGGAAACGACCCCAGCGTGGAATCCATTACTTCGGTCTGGCCGGCCGCCAATTTCTTTGAGCGCGAAATTTTTGATCTCTTCGGAGTACGCTTCGAGGGCCATCCTAACCTGCGGCGCATCCTGATGCCGGAGGATTGGGAAGGCCATCCGCTGCGTAAAGATTATCCCGTGGAGGGTTATCGCTAATGGCCCACCTGCCTGGAACCGGAGTCGCTCAGCTCGACGTCACTGAAAGCACCATGATTCTCAACATGGGGCCGCAGCACCCCTCTACGCATGGCGTGCTCCGGTTGTTGCTCGAAATTGACGGCGAAAGCGTGGTGCGCATGGCGCCCGATATCGGATACCTGCACACCGGAATCGAAAAAACCTGCGAAGCCAAGTTCTACCAGCAAGTCGTGGTACTGACCGACCGCATTGATTATCTTTGCCCCATGACCAATAACCTCTGCTACGTGCTGGCAGTGGAAAAACTCCTGGGACTGGAGATACCACCGCGCGCGCAGTGGATGCGGGTGATGCTCAACGAGCTGACACGCATTGCCTCGCACCTGGTCTGGCTGGGAACACACGCACTCGATATCGGCGCGATGACAGTGTTTCTATACTGCTTCCGCGAACGTGAAGAGATCTTGCGCATCTTTGAGATGGTCAGCGGACAGCGCATGATGACCTCCTACTTCCGGGTGGGTGGTCTTGCTCTGGATGCACCCCTGGGATTTTTTGAAAAAGTAAAAAAGTTCGTGGATATCTTCCCGTCGCGGGTGGATGAATACGAAGGATTGCTGACCGGCAACCGCATCTGGATCGAGCGCCTGAAAGGCGTGGCCCATCTTTCCGCAGAAGACGCGATTTCGCTGGGTGTCACCGGCCCGGCGCTGCGCGCCAGCGGCGTTGATTGGGACCTGCGCCGCGACATGCCCTACACTGGCTACGAAAACTTCAAGTTCAAAGTACCGGTCTCGCAAGATGGCGACGTGTGGGCGCGTTATGTATGCCGCGTGCGGGAGCTGCGCGAATCCATTGGGATTGTGAAGCAGGCGCTGGAGGGAATGCCCGCGGGGCGGGTCAAAGCTGACGCTCCGAAAGTAGTTCTCCCCGACCGGGAAAAGATGAAAACGCAGATGGAAGCGCTCATCTATCACTTCAAGATTGTGACTGAGGGCTTTACCGTGCCGGCCGGCGAAGTTTACCAGGCAATCGAGTCGCCGCGCGGCGAAATGGGTTACTACATCATGAGCGATGGCACCGCTAAGCCATATCGTGTGCACATGCGCTCGCCTTCGTATGCCAACCTGCAGGCGCTGAACACGATGTGCGAAGGCAAGTTGATTGCAGACGTGGTGGCTGCTATTGGCAGCATTGACATTGTTTTGGGTGAGATAGACAGATAATGGTGATTTCGGAAAAACTCGATAAGTTCTTCGACGAAAAAATAAAGGAATACCCGACACGGCGCTCCTTCCTCGTTCCCATGCTGCTCTATACGCAAGACGAGCTTGGGTATCTGCCTGACGAAGCCATTGCTCACCTCGCGAAAAAGACTGATCTGACCGAACTGGAGGTGCGCAACGTCATCAGCTATTACTCGCTGCTGCGTACCAAGCCCATGGGCAAGTACCACATCCAGGTTTGCACCAACATCAGTTGCATGCTGCGCGGTGGAGAAGAAACCTTCGAGCACTGCCGGCAAAAGCTCGGCATCGGCCACAAACAGAAGACGGCCGACGGTTTGTTTTCACTGGAAGAAGTTGAGTGCATCGGGGCCTGCTCCTGGGCTCCGGCGGTACAGGTGAATTATGACTTTCACGAGAACCTGACGCCGGAAAAGCTGGACCGGGTTCTGGAAGATTACAGGAAGAAGCAATCAATTTAGTCATTGAATCATCGGGTCATTGAATCATTGAAAATCAATGAATCAATGATCCAATCAAACAATGACTCAATATAAAAATGGCTGATCTGGTATCACATCCCGACGAAGTTAGAGTGGTCTCGAACCGCTTCGGCAAAGGCGCAACCAGCCTTGATCGCTACCTGGAGCTCGATGGCTACAAAGCCGTGCAGAAAGCGCTCAAGATGAAGCCCGAGGAGATCATCAACGAGGTCAAGACCTCGAACCTGCGCGGGCGCGGCGGCGCAGGCTTCTCTACGGGCATGAAGTGGTCGTTTGTGCCCAAAGAGGCGAGCAAGCCCAAGTATGTGCTGGTGAATGGCGATGAGAGCGAACCCGGCACCTGCAAAGACCGCCTTATTCTGGAGCACGATCCGCATGCTGTGATCGAAGGCGTCCTGATTGCCGGCCTGGCAGTGGGCGCGCAGACGGGTTACGTCTACATCCGTGGCGAGTATCGCTACCTGGTGGACATCATGCGCAAGGCGCTGGCTGATGCCTACGCGCGCGGCTTCCTGGGCAAGAACATCTTCGGCAGCGGGCGCGAGTTCAACGTCTACTGGCATACCGGCGCGGGCGCATACGAAGTGGGTGAAGAGTCGGCGCTGATGGAATCCCTGGAAGGCAAACGCGGCATTCCGCGCATTCGTCCTCCGTTCCCTGCGGTCGTCGGTCTCTGGGGCGGCCCAACCGTGATCAACAACGTAGAGACGCTGGCTTCTGTGCCGCACATCATCATGATGGGCGGACAAAAGTTTGCCGATCTGGGCACACCCAAGAACGGCGGCACACGCCTGTTCTGCCTGAGTGGACACATCAACAAGCCAGGCGTTTACGAGCTGCCGTTGGGATATCCGCTTAAGAAAATGATTTATGAAGTGGGCGGTGGGATTCCTGGCGGGAAAAAGCTGAAGGCGGTCGTGCCTGGAGGCTCATCCACTTTTGTGCTTACCGCCGAAGAAGCCGAGCAGCTCAACATGGACTTCGACACTTTTGCGAAGCGCGGCGAATTTCTGGGCTCGGGCGGCGTGGTGATTCTGGATGAAGACACCTGCATGGTCAAGTTTGCCCTGCGCATCATGAAGTTTTACAAGCATGAGAGCTGCGGGTGGTGTATCCCCTGCCGCGAGGGCACAGATTGGCTGGAAAAGACATTGACGCGCTTTCACTCCGGTGGCGGTTTGAAGAAGGACATAGACAACATTAAATACCTGGCGCAGAACATGCTGGGACGTACCTTCTGTCCGCTGGGCGATGCCGCCGCGATCCCGACGATATCCATTGTGGATAAGTGGCGCAAAGAGTTTGAGGACCACCTGGAAGGCAAGCCGTGCCCGTTTGATCCAAAGGGAGCGGTAAGCCAGTTGCCAATATTGACTCATTGAACCATCGGGTCATTGAGTCATTTGAACAAATGACCTAATGACTCAATCGCACGATCGCAAAATTTTATGCCTGACGTAAACATTACCGTTGACGGAAAAAAGATCACCGCGCCTGCGGGCACGCTGCTGATTGAGGCCTGCAAGACTGCGGGAATCGAAGTCCCATCGTTCTGTTACTACCCCGGCCTGTCGTTGCAGGCCGCATGCCGCATGTGCGTGGTGCGCATCGAGAAGATGCCCAAGCTACAAACCGCCTGCACCGTTCCCATCACCGACGGCATGGTAGTCATTACGGAGAGCGATGAGGTCAAGCAGGCGCGCAAAGCCACGATTGAGCTGCTGCTGGGTAACCATCCGCTGGATTGTCCGGTGTGCGACGCTGGCGGCGAGTGCGAGTTGCAGGACATGACCTTCAAATACGGCGCGGCCGAATCGAAGTTCATGGAGGCCAAGCAGCACAAGGAAGAACAGCAGTGGTCGCCGGTAGTGTTCTTCGACCGCCCGCGCTGCATCCTGTGTTATCGCTGCGTGCGCGTCTGTAACGAAGGCATGGACGTGGCTGCGCTGGGCATCCAGAACCGCGCGGCCAACTCGGTGATCGCTCCCAACAAGGGAGACCACCTGGAGTGCGAAGAGTGCGGCATGTGCATTGATATCTGTCCGGTGGGCGCTCTGACCTCTGGCGCCTATCGCTACAAGACGCGGCCGTGGGAGATGAACCACGTGGGCACCACCTGCACGCATTGCGGGGATGGCTGCAAGACCACGCTGGGCGTCCGCCGCGCCGATACCGGAATGCAAATCGTCCGCGGAGACAACCGCGACAAGAGCGGCATCAATGGAGACTTCCTTTGCATCAAGGGCCGCTACGCCTTCGATTTTGCTAATCACGAAGACCGCCTGCAGCAACCCCTGATTCGCAAAGATGGACGCCTGGTCCCAGCCTCGTGGGAAGATGCGCTGGAGTTTGCCGGCAAGAAATTGCGTGAAACCGTGGACCAGCACGGTGGCACGAGCGTGGGCGTGATCGGATCAAACCGCACCACGAACGAAGAAAATTATCTGTTGCAGAAGTTTGCCCGCATTGCGCTGAAGACCAACAACATTGATCATCACCGCACGGCAGATTATCCCGGCTTTGCCAATGCGGTTGCAGGCAAGAGCAACGTCACGGCCACGATGCGCGACGTGCTCACCGCGCCGGCGATTCTGCTGATTGGGAATGACCCGACTGAACGGCATCCGCTGCTGGCATGGCAGATACGCACTAATATTCGTCTGAACGGCGGACGCCTGTACGTCATCAACTCGCAAGAGATCAAGCTGCTTCGCCAGGCAAGCGCATCCGCAAAAATCACTGCCGGCACTGAAGGCAAGGCCGTCAGCTTCCTCGCAGGAGATGACAAAGCCGTAGACGCAGCCTCGCGCCAGGCGCTTTCCACGTTGCGCGACAAAGTTCGCGCCGAGCAAAATTTGGTTATCATCTTCGGCTCTGAGCTGCGCGGCGCAGATATCGCTACCCTGGTGAAGTTCGGCTCGTCGCTCACAGGGGCAAAATACATTTGCCTGGGTGACTACGCCAACTCCCGTGGCGCTGCCGATATGGGCCTGTATCCCGATTTACTGCCCGGCTATGCGTCTCTGGGCCAAGGGCAGCGTTTTGCCGACGAGTGGCAATCCGACTTCCCTTCTGAGCCAGGCCTGAGTATTCAGCAGATGCTCTTGGCCGCAACCAGCGGAAAATTAAAAGCACTGTACGTTGTCGGCTCGAACCCAATTGCTCGCTATCGTACAGATTCGCTCGGTCCGGCCAAGCCGTTCCTCATTGTGCAGGATATGTTCCTCACCGAGACCGCGACCCTGGCCGACGTTGTTTTGCCGGCGGCTTGCGCCTACGAAAAATCAGGGACATTCACCAACACATGCGGCGACTTGCAACTGGTCAACAAAGCAGGAGACTTTGCCGGGTCGCGTCCTGATTTTGAAATCATCGTGCACATCGCCGACCGCATGGGCTTCAATGTGCGCCAACTGGTCCCGTTTGGCGGGGCCACTCGCGCAGATATGGGCCAATCGCGTGGAGCACAATCGGGTGAAGCTGATCAGCATGCCGTCTGGCTGCGCGCCAATAATCTGGAGCCCAAACTCAGCCCGTTCGATCCAGCGGCGATTCTCGATGAGATTCAGCGCCTGGTGCCCGGCTATCAGACTCATCAAATTTCGCGCCTGAACCTGCTGGCGGGAAATGACGTGCACACAACGGCGCTAGAAACCAGCGCAGGCGGGGCGAAGTCGGATGCGCAGGCCATCGTGCCGGCGGAAGATAATTTGTTTGCTTCAGGAACGTTGGGGCGTTACTCCCAGATATTGAATTCGGTGGTGGAAAGCCGGCGCACGGAACCCGTGCCGCCTGCATTGGCTGGAGACTAAGAAAGATTCGTTCGCTAAACACTCGATGCTCACTTATATCGTAATTGCGGCAATTAAAAGCCTGGTTCTCATCCACGTTCTGCTCGGAGCTGTGGCCTACACCGTTTGGCTGGAGCGCAAAGTTGTAGGACGCATTCAGAACCGCTGGGGACCAACGCGCGTTGGTCCATTTGGCCTTTTGCAACCGATCGCGGATGGAGTGAAGTTCATTCTGAAAGAGGACCTCACACCGCCCTACGTTTATAAGCCATTGTTCATTCTGGCGCCCTTTCTTGCGGTGGTCATGGCGTTGACCTCAATTGCGGTGATCCCGCTGGGTGGTCAACTCCCGCTCGGCCGTTGGAGCACAGGCCTGCAGATAACTTCGACTGCCGATGGAACGGGAGACATCAACATTGCGCTCCTGATCCTGCTGGGTGTGACTTCGATTGCGGTCTATGGCATAGCTCTGGCGGGATGGTCGTCGAATAACAAGTATTCCCTGCTGGGCTCGCTGCGCGCCAGCGCCCAGATGATCAGCTACGAGCTTTCTCTTGGCCTTTCACTGGTAGGCGTGCTGCTGCTGGCTGGATCGCTCAGCCTGCGAAAGATCGTAAACACGCAATCGGGTGGACTTGTTCACTGGTATATTTGGCCGCAGTTGATCGGATTTTTTATTTACCTGGTCTCCGCCTATGCTGAGACCAACCGAATTCCTTTCGACTTGCCGGAAGCGGAAACGGAACTGGTGGCGGGTTATCACACCGAGTACAGCGCTATGAAGTTTGCCATGTTCTTCATGGCGGAATACGCCAACATGTTCACGGTGGCCTGCGTTGCGACGCTGCTATTTTTTGGCGGATGGTCCGAGCCCTGGCCCGGGCTCACACCACAGTCTTTGCCGCCGCTTGTGAAAGCGCTTGCGCCACTGTTCTGGTTTGCATTGAAGGTTTTTGTTTTCATCTTTGTGTATATCTGGGTGCGGGGCACGCTGCCGCGCTTCCGGTATGACCAATTGATGGCATTCGGCTGGAAATTCCTTTTGCCGCTGGCAATTGCGAACATTATCATCACCAGCTTCATTGTTGCTTGGCAGTCTTAAAACCTCGTACCCATGTTGCATCTGATATTGTTTTTCATCTTCGCGGCGGTGTGCATAGCAGCAGCAATCAACCTGCTGGCACAGAGCCATCCCATTAACAGCGCACTTTCGCTGATTGTGGTCATGGGGTCGCTGGCGGTGCTCTACCTGCTGTTGGGCGCCGAGTTTGTGGCCGCCATCCAGATCATCGTTTATGCCGGCGCTGTCATGGTGCTGTTTGTGTTTGTCATCATGCTGCTCAACGCGGGCACAGAAGAGCACAGCGGCAAGAGCTATGTTGCCTGGTTTATCGGCATTCCGAGCGTCATCGCGCTGGCTGCGCTGGTGGTTTACAGCCTCCTGCTTCACCAGGGGCAAACTGGAAACGCTTCTGTCAGTTCGAATTCGATGATCGGCTCCGTGCAGGAGATCGCGAAGCTACTCTTCGGCAAGTTTCTGCTGCCGTTTGAGGTGACATCGGTGCTGATCCTGATCGCCATCATGGGTGCGGTTGTGCTGGCCAAGAGAGGAGACAACTAATCATGGTCCCATTGTCCTATTACCTGGGATTGAGCGCAGTTTTGTTCTGCCTGGGCGTGCTGGGCTTTCTCATCAGGCGCAGCATCATCACCATCTTCATGTCCATCGAGCTGATGCTGAACGCAGTGAACCTGTCGTTTGTTGCCTTCGGCGCCTACTTGCACACGCTGAACGGACAGGTTTTCGTCTTCTTTGTGATGGTGGTGGCTGCAGCCGAGGCCGCCGTCGGCCTCGCCATCATTATCGCCGTCTTCCGCACGCGTGAGACTTTGAACGTTGACCGGGTCAATTTGCTGAAACTATGAACCACAACGAACCGAATTTATATCTGTGGCTTATTCCGCTGCTGCCGCTGGCCGGCGCCGCTATCAATGGACTTTTTGGACGCCGTTTTCCCAAAAAGGTCGTGGCGACGGTTGGATTGGTTTTTGTGGCTGCAGCCTTTCTCCTCTCTGCGTGGGCAAGCTGGCAGCTTACTCATCTGCCGCTGAAGATCCCTCACATTGAAGAGCACTTGCCCTGGATTACGGCGGGAGGGGATTTCCGGGTTGATTTTTCTTTTTACCTCGACCAGCTTTCGATGGTGATGATCCTGGTGGTGACTGGGGTCGGCTTCCTGATCCACGTTTACTCGGTCGGATACATGGAGCACGAGGGCGGCTACTACCGCTTCTTCTCGTATTTGAACCTCTTCATGTTCTTCATGCTCACCCTGGTGCTCTCCAGCAGCTATCTGCTGATGTTTGTGGGCTGGGAGGGCGTGGGCCTGGCGTCGTATCTGCTGATCGGGTTCTTCCTCACAAAAGACTCGGCGGCCAACGCAGGGAAAAAAGCATTTATCGTGAACCGCATCGGCGACTTCGGCTTTCTTATCGCCATGTTCCTGATGTTCCAGAAATTTGGCTCGCTGAACTTCAGTGATGTTTTTAGTAAGGCTTCCAGTCTACCGGTGGAAACCGCCGGCGGGGTTGGCATCCTGACCGCCATTGCCCTGCTGCTGATGCTGGGTGCTACCGGCAAGTCGGCGCAAGTTCCTCTGTATGTATGGCTGCCGGACGCAATGGAAGGCCCCACACCGGTCTCCGCGCTGATTCACGCCGCCACCATGGTGACCGCAGGCGTGTACATGGTAGCGCGCTCCAATGCTATTTTCAGCCGCTCACCTCTCGCCCTCGTCGTAGTTGCCATCATCGGCTGCGTAACCGCGCTGTTTGCCGCGACCATTGGCATGACGCAAACCGATATCAAGCGCGTCTTGGCTTACTCCACGATCTCGCAGTTGGGATACATGTTCCTGGCCTGCGGTGTAGCGGCATATTCGGCGGCAATCTTCCACCTGATGACGCACGCCTTCTTTAAAGCGCTGCTCTTTCTCTGCGCCGGTTCGGTCATTCATGCCCTCGGCGGCGAGCAGGATATGCGCAACATGGGTGGCCTGCGCAAGAAAATCCCTGTGACTTTCTGGACCATGACGATAGGGACCTTTGCGATTGCGGGATTCCCTCCTCTGGCTGGGTTTTTCAGTAAAGACGAAATCTTGTGGAAGGTCTGGGCAAACGGCTATAAGGCCCTCTGGGTCGCAGCAATCATCACTGCCGGAATCACATCGTTTTACATGTTCCGCCTGTGGTTCATGACTTTCTTTGGTGAGCGGCGTGAGGCCGAGCACGGTGCCGGACACGACAATCATGGACATGCAAACAACGGAGACCACGTGCATGAGAGTCCGCTGATCATGCTGGTGCCCCTGATGATACTGGCGTTCCTCTCTTTCACAGGGGGATGGGTGAACATACCTAAAGCTTTGGGCGGCAACAATCACTTTGACGAATTCCTGTCGCCTGTGCTGAGCACAGGGACGATGTCGGCAGAGCCAGAAAACCCCAGCCTGGAGGTAACTCTAGCCATCACCTCAGTGGCCGTCGCCTCTGTTGGGTTGTTCCTAGCCTGGCTGTTCTATTGCAAACGCCGCGATTTGCCCGACAAGTTTGCCGCTGCGCTCAACGGTCTCTACACACTGGTGCGCGATAAATACCGCATAGACGAACTCTATAACTGGCTTTTTGTCCAGCCAGTGGTAGAAGGCTCGCGCAAGCTGCTGTGGCAGGAAATTGACGTGGGCACGATTGACACGCTGGTGAATGAAGCCGCTGATAGCGCCCAGCTTGTCTCCAATGAGGCGCGCAAGATGCAGTCGGGCAATATTCGCTCCTACGCTGGATGGGTGGCGCTAGGGGCCGCAGCCGTAGTGGCCTACATGATCTGGGTGGGATTGCGATGACCATGGACAACACAATTCTCACGCTGGTAGCTTTTGTCCCTCTGGCCGGGGCGCTGCTGTTGCTCTTGTTCCCGCGCAACGACAATGCAATTCGCTGGGGTGCACTGGCCATTTCCCTGCTCACCTTCGTGCTCTCCTTGCATCTTCCGTTTCATTTTGATAACAGCAAAGTGGGCTTTCAGTTTTCGGTTGATCACTCTTGGATTGGCAGCCCCAACATCCGCTATCACTTGGGTGTGGATGGCATCTCGCTCTGGCTGGTTTTGCTGACCACCTTCCTGGTGCCGTTGAGCGTGCTGATCTCATGGCATTCGGTGCATGACCGGGTAAAAGAATTTTTCGCCCTGTTGCTAGTGCTGGAAACCGCCATGTTGGGTGTCTTCCTGTCGCTCGACATGTTCCTCTTCTATGTCTTCTGGGAGGCGACGCTTATCCCGATGGCGTTGCTCATCGGAATCTGGGGACACGAACGGCGCGTCTATGCCGCCGTAAAGTTTTTCCTCTACACCATGGTCGCTTCGGTATTCATGCTGGCGGCGATCATCTGGCTGTACGTCCACGCGGGCAGCTTTGATTACGCGACGATTCGTACGAAACTCGCCACTGGCGAGATTGCTCTTGGCGGCAACGCTGCCCTGTGGCTCTTCCTGGGGTTCTTTATCGCATTTGCCGTAAAGGTTCCCATCTTTCCCCTGCACACATGGTTGCCAGACGCGCACGTGGAAGCGCCGACCGCCGGATCTGTCTTACTGGCTGGCGTGCTGCTCAAAATGGGAACTTATGGATTGCTGCGTTTCAACGTCGCACTCTTTCCGGATGAAGCCCGGCGCCATGCGCCGTGGATTGTTGCGCTGGCCATCATCGGCATCATCTACGGAGCGCTGGTGGCGATGGTGCAACCCAATTTGAAAAAGCTTATCGCCTATTCTTCGGTGAGCCATCTTGGTTTCTGCGTACTCGGCATCTTCACCTTCACTGCCATGGGGACCGACGGCGCTGTCTACCAGATGCTGAACCACGGTGTCTCTACCGGAGCTCTCTTCATGCTCGCAGGCATGCTCTACGAACGGCGGCATACATATGAGATCAGTGAGTTTGGCGGCCTGGCTACGCCCATGCCGATCTATGCCACCTTCTTTCTATTGATCACTCTTTCTTCCATCGGCTTGCCGCTGCTGAATGGATTTGTAGGCGAGTTCCTGGTTTTGAATGGAGCCTTCCAGGCAAAGGCCTTGTTTGGCGTTCTGGCGGCCACGGGCGTCATCTGGAGCGCCTGCTACATGCTCTGGATGTACCAGCGCGTCTTCTACGGCCAGGTCACCGTGCCGGTGAACAACACACTGCCGGATGCCAATCTGCGTGAGCGCATTGCGCTGTGGCCCACCGTGGTCTTCGCCCTCATTATGGGCGTTGCTTCCTCGCTGTGGATGAACGCTATTGATCCTGCGGTTCGGGCTGCCATTCCTTCTGCTGCGCATGGCATGGAAGCCGCCCAAAAGCGAGCGTCAGCCTCGCGTCAGGGCCAACCAGCCGCTCTGGGAAGTGAGAAAAAATCCTTCGAGGTTAGCCGCCGATGAACCAGATCCACGGCATCGATTATATTTGTGTTCTTCCTGAAATTATCCTGACCGTTTTCGGCATCGCGATAATGATGGCAGATCCCCTTTTTGCCCCTAAGAGCAGCCGGAAGTCCTTAGGGATTCTGGCCCTGTGCGGCGCGATTGCCTCAGCCCTAGCCACAGTTGCACAAAGCACCTACCTGTCTACTCCAGGCGATGCCGATGCCATGAGCAAAGCCTTCTTCGGCATGGTTGCCGTCAATACCTTCAGCATCTTCTTTCATCTTCTGATCGCACTGATTGTCATCGTCGTCATTCTTGCTTCGTACGAGTATCTGGATGTCCAGCACATCAACCTGGGCGAATACTACGGGCTGATCCTGTTCGGCGCTGTGGGCATGATGCTGATGTCTTCGGCCACGGAGCTGGTGCTGATCTTCATTGCGCTGGAAATTTCTTCCATTGCGACGTATGTTCTGGCCGGGTTTCGCCGCAAATTTGCCAGCAGCAGTGAATCGTCGCTGAAATATTTCCTGCTGGGGTCGTTTGCTACCGCCTTCTTCCTCTATGGCATCGCACTGATGTTCGGCGCGACGGGCTCGACCAACATCACGGAAATCGCTACAGCATTGCGGGGAGGAAACACCGGTGTGCTGGCGTATGTAGCCATTGCACTGATGTTTGTAGGAATCGGCTTCAAGATCGCTGCCGCACCCTTTCATGTTTGGACGCCTGACGTGTACGAAGGCGCTCCTGCGCCCATTGTGGGACTTATGTCCACTGCACCCAAGGCCGCAGCCTTTGCCGTGCTGCTTCGCATCCTGTTCGCTGCGGCTTCAGCCGATGCTTTCCACTCGGCGTGGTCCTGGCTGGTTTGGGTTTCTGCCGCACTGTCAATGACCCTGGGCAACATCGGAGCGCTGGTGCAAAACAATGTGAAGCGCTTGCTGGCTTACTCCTCCATTGCCCACGCCGGATATCTACTGGTGGCTTTTCTTGGCCCGGCGACGGGTCCTGAAAACGGCATATCAGCGGCAATCTTTTACACCGCGTCGTATGCCACAATGAATGTGGGAGCTTTCTGCATTGTGAGTCATCTGGCGGGAGACGGAGAGCGTTACGTCACCCTTGACGACTATGCAGGTCTGAGCCAGCGCTCGCCGTGGCTGGCTGCGATGCTGAGCATCTTCATGCTGTCGCTTATCGGAATTCCGCTGACTGGTGGCTTTTTTGCAAAGTATTACGTCTTCAATGCGGCCTTGCACGCGAACCTGGTTGGACTGACGGTCATTGGCATGATCAACAGCGCCATCGCCGCTTATTATTACCTGCGCGTGATCGTTGTGATGTATATGCAGGAGAGTAAGACTGATGCTCCTGTGCTTCCCGTTCCTGCCTCATTGGGTGTGGCCGTCATACTAAGCGCGGCAGCCACGCTATATCTGGGAATCTGGCCGCAACGCGTCCTGGATTATGCGGTACGCTCGGCCCATGACCTGATGCGTTGATTATTCAATTTTATTCAACCCAATTATTCAATCGCCACGGCAACATCGCGACGGGCAAAGATCCGCCCGGCCAGCAACCAGAAGACAATAACTTCCACCACTGCCACCGGCACGGTAATCAGGATGGTATGAACACTGATCTCTTTACCAACCAAAAGTTGCTGCGCCGTTGACATCAGTTCGACAACCGGAAAAATTATTCCTCCTTGTGTTTTCATGAAGTGGGCGGCCAATCCACCCCCTGCCAGAACGAACGCCCCCACGACTGCCAACAGCGGATGCAGAAATGTTGCGAAGAAGGTAGTTATAGTCGCAATCAGACAGCAGGCAAGCCACATCAGCAGCACTGCTTCCAATACCGGAGTCCAGGGAAGTGACAGTTTCGAGGCTATCCATAACGTTCCCAGCATTGTTCCGGTCAGAAACAAACCGCAGGAGATAAAGACACCAGCCAGCAGACCGGCAAGATAATCCCGCCGCTCGATGCCTTTGGAGAGCACCCCGAGCACGCGCCGGCTCTTGCGTTCATTAAAATCAGCCTGTGATGCCAGCAAGGTGGCGATCGTGATGGCATAGATCGATAGTTGCAAAAAATAGGCTTGCAGGACTTCCTGATCTACAGAGTTTTCCGGAAGAACCATCATCAAGGCAAAGGCAACCGCCAGCAAGGGATAGATCAGGACAAACCAGCGTCTCTGGCGCAGGAAGTTGGCGGCAATCAGCAGCACCGGGCTCATGCGCCCTCCTTGTGATTTTTCTCATTGGCATCGCTTTTGGCCAACTCCAGGAATACCGTCTCCAGCGACTTTCTGACGGGATTAACGCTCACAACTTCTCCACCTGCAGCCCAGGCGCGCTCGATGATGTTCCGCTGCATGGAGAGAGGTGCCAGCAAATGCAAGCGGCCATCGCGCGCTACGGCTTCAGGGAAGACTTCGTTTTTCACCCGTTGGACCACGACCTCGCATTGATCCGATGATTCCAACAACTCCGAAGTCTTGCCCAGGCGCACCACACTACCGTGATGCAGGATGGCCACGCGGTCGCAGATCATCTCGATCTCTGAAAGCAGATGGGAGCTGATAAAAACCGTCTTGCCCTTCTCCCGCGCTTTCAACAACAGCTCGCGCACAGCCACGCGCACCACCGGATCGAGCGCCGAGGTCGGCTCATCCAGGACAAGCAGATCCGGGTCGTTCACCAGGGCCTGCGCCAGGCCTACCCGCTGCAACATGCCGCGCGAAAACTTGCCTACACTGCGGTCGGCGGCCTCTTCGAGATCAAAGACCTTAAGCATCTCACGTACACGCTCGCGCAACCTGGGATCGCGCATGCCATTCAGCGCGCCATAGGTGCGTATGAGATTACGCGCAGAAAGGTGGTAGAAAGTAGGGTTTTCGGCCAGGAACCCGACGCGGCGGCGGGTGGGAGCGTGGCCAAAACTCTCTCCCAACATGCGCCCGGCGCCGCTGGTAGGACGAACAAATCCCAAGGCAATATGAATAGCCGTGGTCTTACCTGCGCCGTTTGGCCCCAGAAAACCGAAGATCTCGCCATGCTCAACTTGCAGGTTGAAATCTTTCAGGGCGTGCACCGGCTTGCTTTGCCACACGCCGCCGTATTGCTTGGAGACATGGTCGTATTCGAGAGCGTAAGCCATTCTTCAACTTCTTTCAGTTTGCGGCGGTCCTACTGCCACATTTCCCTTGTTCTGCCCCTGTCCTCGAGTAGTGGGGGTGGGGGTATTACTTGGAGTAGTCCCACCAGTCATAAACCACTTGAATTCAATAACTTACGACCGCCAAACCGGGGCTAATGCAGTCCCTAGTATCCCTCATACATCTTTTTTCCCCCGGCAAAGTATCCTCGCAATCTTTGACGTGGGCGCACTGACAATCTGCACGAGATGGCCCTTGCAGATGATGAACTAGAATTCCTCAAAAGCCAACGGTTTGATGCCGTTTTGATACCAAAGCTGCGATAGCTGTTTCGAGTCGCAAACTCGAAGCCTCTCTGGAAACAATCTGAGCGCCGCTAAGACATCAGCATCAATTTTACGCTGAGCGCAAAAAGAAAAGCCTCCGCGGCAGCGGAGGCCCTTGCGTTGTAGACCTTACTATACCTTGATGATGATGATGGCCAGCGTGTAGAGAGCCAGCGACTCGATAAGTACCAGGCCAAGAATCAGAGCGAATCGGATTCCGGCGGTGGCTCCCGGGTTGCGAGCAATCGCTTCGGAGGCTGCGGCCGTGGCCTTACCCTGGCCCAATCCGCAGAGGCCGGAGGCGATGGCCATACCAATGCCGGCAGCAATTGGTGTAGCCCAATTAACAGAAGCCGGGCTCCCGGTCCCCTGGGCATACACTGGAGCGGCAACCATCATGATTGCCACAAGCATGAACAAGAACAAAAATTTACGCATTTTATCTCCTTATGATTTCCGCCAGTCGGTGGTTGACGCTACCGTGCAAGCGTCCTCACACTCGCGGATGCTTCTATAAAGCCGTTATAAATTAGTGCTCTTCGGCGACTGCGCCGGAGAGATAAATCATGGTCATCAAAACAAAAATGTAGGCCTGCAGAAATGCTACAGCTAAATGCAGCCCGAGAAAGACCACCGGCACCAGGATAGGAACCATGGAAAAGAACGCCATGGTGACCAAGTCTCCGGCATACATATTGGCCCAAAGACGTACGGTCAACGACAACAGACGCGCCAGGTGGCTCACGATCTCGATGGGCAGCATGATGACCGCGCCCACGATGCCCAAAGGCCCCAGGAAATGCTTAGCATACTTGAGTGCTCCGTGTTTGCGGAGGCCATGCATGTTGTAATAAAAGAACGAAAGAATTGCGCAGCCCAGGGGCACTGCGGGACTTGCTGTCGGTGATTCAAAGCCTGGAATCAACCCTAACAGGTTACTCACAAGAATAAACAGGCCCAACGCCACCAGAAAAGGAGTGAATTTCTCGCTGTGATGGCCAATAATTTCTTCGCTTTGGTGATTGATGAATTCTTCGATAGTTTCCACGATGTGCTGCAAACCGTTGGGACTTTCCACGGAAAGCCGTGTACGCACCAATACGAAGAAGACAATCAGGAGAACAAATACCAGCAGCTCCATGGCGACGAAATTAGAGAACGGAGCCTCGGGATAGTGAGGCGCGAAGCCAATTTTCTGCAATAGAGGCGTAACCACACCTGCAAGGTGCTGGTTCAGGAACTGTGTAAACCAAAGTTGCTCAGGCATTGTTGATGTCTGGTTCCAAACTCGCTTAGGATTGAGATCTTGATCTTAAAGTGGTAAACAGCTCGTAAACAGCTTCGCAGAAAACGCCGACTACCGGCAAAGATAGCCCTGCAAAGAAGCCATAAACTGCTATAACCGAACTCTTGAATATAACATAGGCGCCAACTGCGATCAAAAGATACCGGAAGAGGAATCGGCGTACAACGCGGCCTGAGGGCTGAGCCTTCGGACTCTTGATGAGGAGTTCACTCAAACCATAGACAGTCCTTTCGAGCCATCGAAAATTGAGCAGCGACAGCGTGGCACCCAGCAGAAAAGCCAAGGCAAATTTCCATCCGGGACGCCAGAAGAAAACCGGGGCGGCGAAGAGCGCAACCACCAACATGCAGCGCATCATGCGGGCATAGGCTTGAGCGTAAAACTGCTCCGTTTCAGGATCTGATGGTGGGACCTCACGAGAATTTGAAGGCTCCTGCAGGGGATTGGAGTCCTCAATCATATCTATTTGCTTCCAGCTTTGGTCTCGGCGTCGGCTTCAGATAAGAGCATGCGAATTAATTCAACAAACCCGGTGATCATGCCCAACACCAGGCCGGCAATGTAAATCCAGGTGGTGTGAAGCCACTTGTCGAGAAGCGATCCCAAAAACCAGCCAATCAGAGTAGCCGCCGGTAACATAAATCCAATCTGGCTGTAACGGGCTATCAATAGCCACATGCTGCGCTTTTCATCCTGCTTATCTTCCGCTGTGGGCTGCAGCTTCGAAGAGGGGTCTTCTGGCTCTGGGGAGTTCATAGGTCTTCTCAAGAATGTATCGGATTTCACGGGGGAATGCAGCTTTTACGGTGAGGGGAGTCGTGTTTCAAAAATACCCTTAGCCCTCGGAAGAGCTGCCTCAG
Source organism: Terriglobales bacterium (assembly GCA_035487355.1). Lineage (NCBI taxonomy): Bacteria > Pseudomonadati > Acidobacteriota > Terriglobia > Terriglobales > Terriglobales bacterium. The sequence continues at coordinate 133,698 of DATHMF010000086.1, forward strand.
GGCTATTTGACGTCTACATTTCGGTGCGCCGGGGCTAAAGCCTAAAGCTTAAGAACCTTTACCCCGGCCTAAAGGCCGGGGCGCGCCGCAAAGTGGCGCAAAAGGACATTACCAATGCAGGAATCAATAAAGCTGCGAGAATAATCAGACCTTGCTGCTGCCCGTCCGGGCACCTGAGCACGCGGCCTAATTTATAATCGAAGGTTTAACTTTCACATTGAAAGAGAACCGTGTCCTTAGACGATAAAATTTACGCCGAACGAATTGAGAAGCTGGGCAAGATCTCTGCTCTGGGTCAGTTGCCCTATCCTTACAAGTTTGAGGCTTCGCATGGTATTCCACAAATCCTGGCGGAGTACTCGAGCAAGTCTGCCGAGGAACTGGAAAAAGACCGCATTACCGTAAAGGTGGCGGGGCGGCTGATGTCCATTCGCGGACAGGGCAAGGCTGGGTTCGCCCATCTGCAGCAGGCTGGGCAGCGTTTGCAAATCTATGTCCGGATGGATGCTGTCGGCGAAAATGCGTTCGCGCTCTACAAGTTGCTCGACCTGGGCGACCACATTGGCGTGAGCGGATATCTGTTCCGCACGAAGACCAACGAACTTTCGATCCACGTTGAGACCATAACGTTCTTGTCAAAAGACCTGCTTCCCTTGCCTGAGAAGTTTCATGGCCTCACGGACGTGGAGCTGCGCTACCGCCAGCGCTACGTTGATCTGTTCATGAATCCCGAGGTGCGCGAGGTTTTTGTGAAGCGCAGCAAGGTGGTGCAGGCGATCCGGCGTTTTCTTGACGCTCGCGGATACATCGAAGTTGAGACCCCGATGATGCAGCCCATCGCCGGGGGAGCGACGGCGCGTCCTTTTACTACGCATCACAATACGCTGGATATTGACCTGTACCTTCGCATTGCACCGGAGTTGTATCTCAAGCGGCTAGTCGTCGGCGGGTTGGACCGGGTGTATGAGATCAACCGCAACTTCCGCAACGAAGGCATCTCGACGCAGCACAACCCGGAATTCACCATGCTGGAGTTTTACGAAGCTTACAGCGACTACAAAGATCTTATGGGCCTGACCGAAGAGATGCTGGCGCAGGTTGCGCGCGACGTAAACGGAAGCACTAAAACTACTTTCAACGGACACGAGATTGATTTCGCCAACTGGCAGCGGCTTTCGATGCGTGAGGCGATTATCAAATTCTGGCCGGAAGAAGCGGGCGCCAAACCGGAGATGAAAGATTTTGCCGATGCTGCCTCCGTGGGCGCGCTGGTGAAGCGGTTGAACGCCGCTCACACGCCGCACATGCCCTACGATCCTAACGAACCTGCGGGAAAAACGATTGCGGCGATGTTCGAGGCGGTTGCTGAAGAGCATCTGATCCAGCCGACCATCCTCTACGACTTCCCTGTCGCGATTTCGCCGCTTTCCAAAAACAAGCGCGACGAGCCCGACTGGGTAGAACGCTTTGAAGTTTTTGTCGGAGGCCTGGAGATCGGCAACGCCTTCAGCGAACTGAATGACCCCGAGGAGCAGCGGCGGCGTTTTGAGCAACAGATTGGCGAGCGTGCCCGCGGCGACGAAGAGGCCCACGCCATGGATGAAGACTACATCCGCGCCCTGGCCTACGGCATGCCGCCTGCCGGCGGAGAAGGCATTGGCATTGACCGGCTTACCATGCTGCTCACCGACTCGCGCTCGATTCGTGATGTGATCTTGTTTCCACTTTTGCGGCCGGAGAAGGGTGCTAGTGGCAGTGAACCTGAAAACAAATAATCGAGCCAAATGAGCTTGTTTGCCCATCCAATTGTTTAGCTACTAGCTTGTGGCTGTTTTTGAATTTGGTGGGAGGCGGATTGTCGGTACTACAACACAGCCGGCGAGGGAAAAATCCAAGCGAAAGTCCGATTTCAGCCGTGGGTGGTTTCCATCGCCATCGGAGGTCCTTCGCGACGGGGCTCAGGATGACAGTGGGCGAAAAGATATAGTCTTTATTGCGGCTTGCCGCGCTATACCACACGAGCAATCATGGGATTTGACTTAAGCGAATTTCAATTTGACGCAGAAAAGCGGCGCCAGCTTGGATACAAACTGGTGGACCGCATCAACCAATACTTTTCCTCTCTTGAAGATCGCGCCGTACAACTTCCTCTCGAAAAACGCACCTTTGGCGAGTTGCACGACCACATGCCCGAGATCGGCGAAAACGCCGAGGCCGTACTCGACGAGATTTGCCGCGAGCTGATCGAAAAAGGCTTCCATGTCCCCAGTGCCAACTACTTTGGCCTGATGAATCCCACGCCCACGTACATGGCGGTGCTGGCCGAGATGCTGGTGGCAGCGCTCAATCCGCAGCTTGCAACTTTGGCGCGCTCGCAACTGGCCTCGAAGATTGAGAATGAAACCGTGCGCTGGATTGGCGAACGCGTGGGCTGGAACCGCGCTTTCGATGGAACTTTTACCAGCGGCGGAAACGAAGCCAACTTCAGCGCTCTGGCATTGGCCCTGGCGGCACACTTTCCGCAAACGGTTGAAGACGGCATCGCCTCCATTGGCGCGCAGCCGGTCTTTTACGCCTCCACGGAATCGCACCACTCGCTTGACAAATCCGCTGGGCTGCTGGGGCTAGGCCGCAAAGCCATGCGACGCGTGCCAGTCAACGATCAGGTGCAAATGGATGTGAAGAAGCTGGAGGCCACAATCCAGGAAGACACGCGCGCCGGGCACAAGCCGTTTTGTGTTGTTGCTACTGCGGGAACCACCAACTCCGGCGCAATTGACGATATGGTTGCAATTGCCGAAGTTTGCCGGCGGCATAGTCTCTGGCTGCATGTGGATGGGGCATATGGCGCCGCTGCCATCTTCAGCGACCGGCATCGTGCTTTAGTCAAAGGCATCGAACTGGCGGACTCGGTAACGTTTGATCCGCACAAGTGGCTGGCCATGCCCTTTGCTGCCGGAGTCATTCTGACCTCGCGACCGGAGCTGCTGCAACGTGCCTTCGGAGTTTCGACTCCTTACATGCCTAAAATCACCGGGGCCCCGCTGATTGATAACTTTAAAGTCAGCGTGCAATGGTCGCGACGCATGAATTCGCTGAAGCTGTGGCTGACGCTGCGCGTGCACGGACGTCAGGCCTACGAACAACTGATTGATCGGCAGTTGCAACTGGCCAGAGATTTTGCGGCCTGGGTAAAGCAGTCAGAAAATTACGAGCTGGCCGCGCCGCTTCAACTGCCTATCCTGAACCTGCGAGTAAAAGGCAAAACTGAAGTGGAAGTTGCCGCCGCCAACGCCAGCGTGGTGGATGAAGTCACGCGTGACGGCAAGCGCTGGATTTCGCTGACCACTGTAAATGGACGCAGCGTTATCCGAGTGATGATCATCAGTTATCTGACCACAGAAAAGAACATGCAGGAGCTACAACACGCTTTGGATACGGCTGCGAAGAGGTTCACCGTAACTGCCACAGGAACAGTCCTCAGTCAATAGTCTTCAGTCCTCAAGAAATGCAAATGTTTTCAAGGAACACTCTAAGCAGCTCCATGCTATAAAGCTGATCCCCACAGGCGCTACCGCGCGCGAGTGGGGCGCCCCGGTTTGGACACTTTCCGGCTGTGTGGTCACACAGCGCCGAATATCGCGGCGCATGCAGTTCAATCCTAATGTGGGCGCAGCAGACGGGTAAAGGGCTGCGGGCCTGCAGTGAAGCCTGCATAATTTGCGTCTCCACTATAGATTGCGCTGATTGTGTGCTGTCCAACTATGAGTTGGTTCGGCTGCTGGGAGACAATTTGGAGGACTTGATTATGCGAGATCCCATCCAAAGGCACGGGTGACCCAAAAGGCTTTCCATCCACGTAGAACGTGACTGTACCTGTGGGGACCGCAGCATTGCTTTCAAAATTCACAGAAGCGAAAATGGCGATCCTCTGGCGGAACTTCAGGGTAGAGATCGCGACACAACAACCATAATTAGGATCAAATAGTGCCGCATACGAGGTACTGGACAGCTTTACAACCTGGGTCAGCGGCTGCGATGTGCTGCTCAGGTGATTTCCGCTGCCGTTGTAAGCGGCTGTAAAGGTGTAGGTCCCTAAGGTCAGGACATTGGATGGATAGCATATCGCTGTACCAGTGTTATCCAGGGGCACATTGATGCAGGTGCTAATCATAGATGCTCCCTGGAAGAACGTTACGGTTCCCGGTGGGATGCTGCTGCCAGCAGCCGGTGTCACGGTAGCCGTGAGGATGATGCCCTGCCCATCACCGGATGGATTCTGATTGCTCACCAGCGTGGTAACGGTATTCACATTCACAATTTGTGTAACGGCGGGCAGGGTGCGGGAAACAAAGTTCAGATCGCCGGAATAAACAGGCGTAACCACGTGTGTTCCCAGCGAGAGTGATGAGATCGAGAAAGTGGCATGACCGCTGCCATCCAGCGTGGCAGGTGGTCCCAGCACGGTTGCGCCTTCTTTGAAGATCACAGTACCGGTGGGAATGCCTGATCCGGAAATACTGGCTGCGACTACGCCTGTGAAGGTCACGCTTTGCGTCAAGAGCGACGGATTGGGGGAGCTGGAGGAAGAAAGCGTGCTTCCTGCACGGTTCAGCAGGATACTTACATTTCCGCCCTTGTTGGCCACTACCAGGTCTGGTGCGCCGTCGTTGTTAAAATCGGCAGCGGCAATGGAGTTGGGCAAAGAGCCCGCCGGGTACCGGGTCTGCGTATTGAAAGTACCATCGCCATTGCCCAAAAGCACGCTGACATCGCCACTGCCATAGTTGGCCACAGCGAGATCAAGTTTTCCATCACCATTAAAATCGGCAACCGTGAGCGCGGCCGGATTGGTCCCGGCAGGAAAGTTGTGCGCGTTCTGGAAGGTGCCATCGCCATTTCCCAAAAGGATGCTGACATTGTTGCTGCTGAAGTTTGCAACGGCAATATCGAGTTTGCCGTCGCCATTAAAATCTCCTACCTGTACCTCATTGGGATTGGTTCCAGCGCCATAGGGAACAGCAGGGAGAAAAGTGCCGGTGCCATCGCCCTTGTTCAGCAGCACGCTGAGATTGGCCCCGGCCGGCCCACCGATATCAGCAACTACGAGATCGGGCTTGCCATCGCCGTTGAAGTCGCCAGCGGCAATCGAAATGGGATTTGCACCGACGGCATAGTCAACCCCAGGTTGAAATTTAAGATGGATATCGCCCATGCCCAAAAAAACGCTGACTTTGTTGCTGCCGTTTTCAGCCATGGCTACATCCAGTATGCCGTCACCATTGAAATCGGCAAGAGCCGCATCGGCAGGGCTGAACGTGTTGCTGTCGAAAACCCCTGATTGTACTGCGAAGGTCCCGTTACTGCTGCCGCGCAATGGAGTTCCAAAGCTACCGACGTTGTTGACCACAAACAGGTCAAGATTGCCGTCATTGTTGAAATCACCGGCAGCAACATCAAACGGAGTTTTCCCGGTAAGATACGGAGTCAGTCCCGTCAGACCACCCATACCATTACCAAAAAGTACGCTTACGGTGTTGTCAGTACCGCTGTCGGCAACAGCTACATCCTGGTTTCCATCTTTGTTGAAATCGCCAGTCACCACAGCAATAGGACTGGTTCCGGCGGCGAAGTCGTTCTTGGGAGCGAATAGACCATTCCCGAGTAAAACGCTGACCGTGTTGCCGCTGCCAGAGGCATTATTATCGGCGACGGCGAGGTCCACGACTCCATCTTTGTTGAAATCGCCGACGGCCACGAAATTTGCACTCGCGCCAGCCGCGTACTGCGCTGAGGCTTGGAAAGTAGCATCCCCGTGCCCCAGCAAGATACTCACGTTTCCATCAGTGTAGTTGGCGGTAACCAGGTCTAGCTTTCCATCACCATTCAAATCAACCGCTGCTATGGAATTAGGATTCGCCCCCACGTTAACGCTGTTCAGCAGTTGAAAGCTCCCACTGCCGTTGCCAAGCAGGATGGTCACGCTGGATGGGCCGTAATTGGCAACCGCCAGATCGGTCTTGCCGTCTCCGTTAAAATCTCCCGCTACCACCGAACTGGGGCCCGTTCCCGCCGCAAAGTTATTTGCGGCGCCAAATGTGCCATTGCCGGCACCTAACAAGACACTGATGTTATTGCTGCCGCTGTTGGCGGTCACAAGGTCGAGCTTTCCATCCCCGTTCAAGTCGGCCACGCCCACAAAAAAAGGCTGCATCCCCACCGTATAAGGGGTTGGAGCGCCGAAGCTCAAGATGCCGCCGGTGCTGGTATTCAACAATACATTGATTTGACTTGTCGAAGAGTTGGCTACCACTAAATCAGGCTTACCGTCACCGTTGAAGTCTCCGACCGCAACAAAGACGGGACCACTCCCTGCCGCAAATTCCATATTCGTGGGGAATGCACCAGAGCCATTGTTGATGAGAATCCTGACCTTGCCACCAAAATAGTCGGCGGTCGCTATATCAGGTTTCCCATCTCCGTTAAAGTCTGCTACTACGACTCCACTGGAAGACGCTGTGGTGTAGTTTGTGGCTGACGAAAAAGTTCCAGTCCCTGAGCCTGTGAAAATACTGATGCTGCCACCGTTATTTTCAACGGCCAAATCCGGTATTCCATCCCCATTGAAATCACCGACCGCCACCGCTCCAGGGTATGAACCGGCTGTGTAAGGAACGGCGGGCTGAAATCCGCCGGCATTGCCCGTGGCCGGCAGAAACAGAATGATAGCCAGCAGAATCAGAATTGAGTTCCGCTGCGCCATTGGCCTTACCGAAACAACCGGGGCCGGTTCAGATGCCAGTTTGCCCGCAAGGGTTAATACGACATTAGTAAGCCTAAGACAAACCACTACCAGGAATGATCGCAGCAAGCTCAATTGAATCTTACCCGCCTGTTCTGTTTAGCATGCTTCAGGAAGGCTTTGAAACACATGAGCCGGTTCCGAAGTTCGGGAACCGGCCATGTCTACTTCCTTCCCCAATTTCACTGACGATGGTTAGCTTGTAAACTCTGCCCCGGTAGCGGGTCAATGTTCCCGGAGAGGAATGACTATTCCCATCTAAGTTATTGATTTAGCAATTCTTAGTACAAGACATTCCCGAAATTGCATTTTCCCATTTTCTCTCCAAAGAGAGGTGTTAGACTTTATTACCTTCTTCCCTGATGGCTGCCCCACTGCAAAATTCGCTCCCAGGGCCACGTGTATTGCGCTTTGGTGTCTTTGAGGCCGATCTCCGGACCTTTGAGTTGCGCAAATTCGGCAACAAGATCAACATTCAACGGCAGCCCTTTCAGGTGCTGGCGGCCCTGCTGGAAAAGCCTGGGGAAGTTGTCACACGCCAGGAGTTACAGCAAAAAATATGGCCCGGAGACACGTTTGTTGACTTCGATCTGGGGCTGAATAAGGCCATCACCAAATTACGGGCGATTTTGGATGATGATGCGGCCAATCCTCGCTTCATCGAGACCGCTCCCCGGGTTGGATACCGTTTTCTTGGCGCAGTAGTGACTGCCCCACGCGATGCCGCCCCAGAAAAGGAACCAGATGTTCCCCAGGAAAAGAGTTCCCCAGCAACTAGCGAAGCGGTTAGTCCAATTCCATCTGCAGAGAATCTGCCCCCATTACCGCGCTCTCGGCGCCAGTGGCCAATCTATGTGGGATCGCTTCTGGCACTCATTGTGGCCGGTTCGGTTTTGTATCCTGCGCTGCATGAAAAATGGACAGAGTGGCGTGGCGGCACCGGGCGTCAATTTAATTCCATAGCCGTGTTGCCGCTGGAAAATCTCTCGGGCGATGCATCGCAAGATTATTTTGCCGATGGGATCACCGAAGAGTTGACCACCGACCTTGCCAAGATCCCCGATCTGCGTGTCAGCTCGCGCACTTCCGTGATGCGCTTTAAGGATGCCCACCAAGCCTTGCCTGAGATCGCAAAAGAGCTGAAAGTTGAAGCAATCGTTGAAGGTTCGGTGACCCGCATCGGCAATAAAGTCCGCATTACGGCGCAACTCATCGACGCCGGTAAAGACCAACACCTGTGGGCGGAAAGCTATGACAGCGAGATACGCGACATCCTGAGCGTGCAGAACACCCTGGCGCGGGCCATTGCCCACGAAATTCGCGTTAACCTGACCACCGAGCAGGAGCAGCGGATGATCCCGGCATCTCACGTTCCGCCGGCAGATGCCTATGAAGCTTATCTGAAAGGGCGCCACTACTTTCTGCAATGGACAGACGAAGGTGTGCAGAAAAGCTGTGATAGCTTCCAACAGGCGATTCAAAGTGACAGCACCTATGCCGAAGCTTATGTAGGCATGGCAGATTGCTACACCGCGCGGGCATCCAACGGTCTGCTTAAGCCTGATGAGGCCATGGCGAAAGCCAAGGAGTTCGCGCAAAAAGCCCTGGAATTGAACCCTTCGCTTCCGCAGGCTCATGGTGTGCTGGGAACCATTCTGCTGAACTATGACTGGAACTATCCTGCGGCCTACATTGAACTGCAGAAGATGGCTGATCTGAGTCCCAATAATCCTGAGGCCCACTTGCGGCTGGTCTCGTACTACCATGCCGTGGGAGAGATGGATAAAGCCGCAGAGGAAGCCAAATTGGCGCAGAAGCTCGATCCGGTCACGCCCTTTGTGTGCTCGAGCCTGGGCATGACGTATTTGTTCGCGGCGAAATACGATGACTCCATAACGGAGTTCAACAAGTGCATAGATTTAGACGAGAATTTTCCTTGGACGCATTGGGGCTTGGTGCACGACTACGAAGCCAAGAAAGATTATTGGGATGCGATCGAAGAACGCCGCAAGTTGCTGCTCGCAGGTCATGAGGAAAATCTCACGGAAGAGATGATGCAGATTTACAAACACAGTGGCTACTCAGCCGCGCGCGCATATGCCGTCCAACACGACCTCGATCCGAAACACAACTCGTCTTTCACTGTTGCCTACGCGAACGTCGAACTGGGAAACAAATCGAAGGCTCTCGAGTATCTGCAGAAAGCCTACGATGAGCGTGACAGCCAGATGATTCAGCTCAAAGTGAACTCTCTTTTCGACGGCCTGCGCTCTGAGCCCCAATTCCAGCAATTACTACAGAAGATTGGAAGTTGACCGTCAAAGTCTTGCTATTTTCTGCCGCCGAAAGGAATTTCGATTCATTATGGCGCCATTGCGCGATTTGGTGCAGGAGCAACGCCTGTTGCGCTTCGGAAATTTCGAAGCCGACCTGCGAACACTCGAACTGCGTAAATTTGGCCTTCGATTAAACCTTCAGCGCCAGCCCTTTCAGGTGTTGGCTGCGCTGCTGGAGAAGCCGGGAGATATTGTTACGCGCCTGGAGTTGCAGCAAAGAATCTGGCCGGAAGATACCTTCGTTCATTTTGACCTGGGCCTCAACAAAGCCATCGCCAAATTACGCGCCGCTCTGAACGATGATCCGGCAAACCCGCGCTATATTGAGACGGTTCCGCGCGTAGGTTATCGCTTTCTGTATCCGGTAACCACCGCAATCTCATCGCAAGTATCGTTATCAGGCACGGTAGTTAGCACCGTGCAAAATGGTCGCGGCAGCCCCATAGCAGACACATCGCAAGCAGAGATTGTTAATCCGGTACCGCTCCCTGCTCCCAATCTCTTCGCGCATAGGCGTATGCGGCTACGGCTCGCGTTGCTGGTGGTGCTCGCCGTCGCCATTGTCGCTGGCGCAGTTCGCGCAATCCGCTGGTGGCCGGCCCGCAATCCGGGTTATCACTTCCAATCCATTGCAGTACTGCCGTTGGAGAACCTTTCCGGCGATCCTTCAGAGAATTACTTCGCTGAGGGGATTACCGACGAATTGATTACCAATCTGGCCAAGATCAAATCACTCCATGTGCGCTCATTTACTTCGGTCATACGCTACCAGAACGCGCACAAATCGCCCGCGGATATTGCCCGTGAACTGAGTGTGGACGCCCTAGTGGAAGGTTCGGTGACCAAGGTGGGAGACAGGATCCGCATCACGGTTCAACTGACGGAACCGGTGCGGGGTTCGATACTTTGGGTGAAAAGTTATGACACCGATTTGCGCGACGTAATCACCGCCGAAACTGACCTGGCGAAGATGATTGGGCGTGAAGTGCATGCTAACTTTGATCCCAGTGAAGAACAGTTTTTTGCGCGGACTTCACACCCTCTGGTCCCTGCAGCATACTTAAGCTATCTCAAGGGGCATTACCTGTTTCATAAGCAGCAGCTCGACCGGGCTGATATACAGCAGAGCTGCAGCGCCTTTCAGGGTGCGATTGCCGCGGACGCGGCCTTCTCGCCCGCCTATACGGGAATGGCGCAGTGTTTACAGTGGCAAGAGACACGGCACTACATTTCGCACGAGGAATCGAATGCGGAGTCGTTCGCCCTGAAAGCGGTGGAACTTGACCCGCAATCTTCGAAGGCACATGCCATTCTGGGATCAATTTATTTTTATCACGACTGGAATTGGCCAGCAGCAGAACAACAGTTAAAACAGGCGATTGAACTGAACCCTAACGAGGCCGAAGTGCATTCCCTCTACGCGGAATATTTAAAAGTCATGGGCCGTCTGCCCGAGGCCCTGGATGAAATTCGGCGCGCTCAGCAACTTGATCCCCTGGAGTTCTATTATTTTCTCTCCAGCGGCTACTACCTCCTCTATATGCATCGCTATGATGAGGCTGAAGTCGACTTCAATAAGGTCCTTCAAGTCATTCCCGATAACATCTCCGCCCTCACCGGGTTGGCCGAGGCTTACGAAAAGCAAGGAGACCTGGAACGGGCAGCTGAATGCTGGCAAAAATATGAGACTGCGGAAGACCAAAAACCCGATGTTGCTCCTTTCATGGAAACCTATAGAATGCGCGGATTCCATGCGGCCAAACAAGAGTATCTGGAAGCGCGCGTTCAACTAGGTCAGAAAAATTTCCGCCGCGGCGTGGAATGGGAAAAACTGAATCTTGCTTATTTAAACGCCATGCTCGACCACAGAAAACAGGCGCTTGGCTTCCTTGAGCTTGCCTACCAATCGCATATGACGCCTCTCATTAACCTCAAAATTGACTCGCGCTTTGACCGGCTTCGTAATGATCCGGAATTCAAAGATCTGCTCAAGCGCATGAAACTGGCGGACCAATAAAATTCTTGGGGAGCACAAAAGCAACTATGAAACGAATCTGTGTATTCTGCGGCTCGAATCCTGGGCGACGAGCCGCCTACCGCGAGGCAGCCGTGGCCATCGGACATCTGCTTGCCGAACGCAACCTCGAACTGGTGTACGGCGGCGCCAACGTGGGATTGATGGGAATCGTGGCCAACGCTGTTCTGGAAAAAGGAGGCGTGGTGACGGGGGTCATTCCCGAGGTGCTGGTCGCCCAGGAATTAGCGCACAGGGGCATCCAGAACCTGCGCGTGGTGGGCTCCATGCATGAGCGCAAGGCGCTGATGGCCGATCTTTCAGATGGCTTCATCGCCCTGCCGGGCGGGTTCGGCACCTTCGAAGAATTCTGCGAGATCGTCACATGGTCGCAGCTTGGACTGCAGGAAAAGCCCTGCGGGCTCCTCAATGTAGAGAACTACTACCAGCCTCTGCTCGCGCTCTTTGACCACGCCGTAGAGGAAGGCTTTCTCATGCCCGAAAACCGCAAAATCGTGCTGGCACATCCCGAACCTGAGGTTCTGTTGGATACGTTGTTGACCTTCAAGCCTGTGTCGAAAAGACCGTGGCTCGACCGCGGCAACAGGTAAAGTGTTCTACAGCGCGTGATCCTTCAGTTCGACGCCGAATTATTTCCTGCTGGCGGGTGGAATAATTCCATTCATGCGCAGATATTCCACCATCTGTCCATAATGATCGAAGCTGTGCCAGGTCAGCATAGTAGCCATAGCCAGACGAGGCATCTTGCTCTTGGGATTCCATGGGCTGGTGATCATTTCTGTTGCGTTCTGATCGTTGACCGTAGCGACTGCGCGATGGGCCGCGGCAAAGGAGTCTCGCAGTAGCTTCAAGACGTCTTCCCTGCTCTTGATATCATCAGGACCGTTATCGAGCGTAGGATCAATTTGAGGTTTTTCCTGCAACAATGCCGATGAGAGAGCAAGATTGGTGGCAGCTACGTGCTTGATCTGGAGTGCGAAGGTACGCACGCCCGTAAATTCGCCGTTGGTCGGAGCAAAATTGAATTTATCTTCCGGCATAGCCTCGGCTGCGGGGACAAAGTCCTTTTCCAAAGTACTTAGCTGCCGGTCGAGCACCTGGGCGATGGTCGGCTGTGAGACAGCCGGTTGTGGAGTGGCAACAGGTTGCTGTTCTTTCGGCTTGTCTTTTGAATTGCCCTGGGCCATCGCTCCAGCCGCCAATATCAGGGAAAACAAAATTGCCATAATCGCATTTTTCATATTCGTACTCTCCTTAGCGCAAGCAATTAGGACGTTCAGCCTTGGGATTGGTAAGCAGCCGGAACTTCTTTTGGTGGATTTTTTTCGTCAAACGGCCATTCGCGGTTCTTCCAGGCGCGGATAAAAAAAACAACCAACCCGGTCAGAAGAATCACAGCAGCATAGCGCAATTCCCTGGCAAAATTCTTGCGAAAAACCAAAATATATAAAAATCCTGCAATGGCCAGCACTGCGGGAAGCGGATACAACCACATGCGGAACGGCCGGGAAGCCTCAGGATGCGTGCTACGCAGAATCAGCAATCCCACGGATTGCACGAGAAACTGAATGATAATCCTGATCACCACCAGGGCCGCGATGACATCTGCCAGGCGCAAAAAACAACATAAGATTGCAACTGCACCCAGTGCCAGAAGAGACACGTGGGGAATTTTGTGCACGGGATGAATCCGCCGAAATATTTTGAAATAGTTGCCATCCATGGCAGCGGCGTAGGGCACGCGCGAATATCCCAGGAGCAGTGAAAACACCGAGGCAAAAGCTGTCCACATAATAAGGAGTGCGGCCAGAACTCCTGCCCAGTGGCCATAGACTCGCTCCATCATGGTGGAGATCACGTAGTGTGTATCGGATTTCGCGGCCGCTTCCAGTTCGCGCCAGGGCAACACGCCCAGAATGCTGATGTTCATCACGATGTAAATCGCACCGACCGCGGCAATGGAATACACCAGCGCCCTCGGAATGGTTCGCACGGGATCTTTGATCTCGTCGCCCAAGAAACAGACGTTGTAATAGCCCCAATAGTCATAGGCGGAAATGAGCAACGCAGCTCCTAATCCCAGCAGGAACCCTTTATCCAGGTGAAATGCATGGGGAGGAAAATCAAAAGCCCGGGCAGCGCTGAAATGTGTGAGACCGGTAGTGATGACCCAGGCGATGGTGCCAAGCACTCCGCCCCACAGCAAGAGGGAAAGCCTGCTCACAAGCGCGATACGCCGGTAAAGCAGAATCATCGCCAACAGGCAGGCGCCAATAGCGACACAAGTTGAACCATTTGCCAAAACACGAATTTGCAACATTCCCAAGAACGGCAGCGAAACGGAGAGCGTGTGCTCCAGCCATGCCGGGGTCAGCGATGGAAACAAATAGGCGGAATACAGCGCCAGCCCGATGCATCCCGATGCAATGGAAAGAGGCGCGCTGAAAGAGAGCTGCCAGATGAAGAGAAACGAAAACAGCTTTCCCAGTTTAGGCCCGTAGATTTCTTTCAAATAACGATACGAACCGCCCGAGCCCGGCATGGCCGCACCCAGCTCAGCCCACACCATGCCGTCGCACATGGCGAGCATGGCACCGAGAATCCAGCCCAACATGGCCTGCGGGCCCGCCATGGCGCTGATGATCAGCGGAATGGTAATAAAGGGGCCGACGCCGATCATGTCAATCATGTTCAGGGCGGTCGCACTCAAAAGCCCGACATCCCGCCTGAGTTCTGATTTTTCTATGGTCATGAGATCAGCATCAGTGCTCGTGTCCCGCAGAGAGAAGATTCACATACAACCGGATCGCGCCCGGAACACCGGCGGGAAGCTGCCGGAAGAATGCGTATCCGGTGTAGATGTAAGTTCCTTTTCCTGCTTTCGCCTCCAGCAATCCACCTTTGAGCGGCTGTTCGCCGGGGTCGCTCGAAGCCAGCAGCGGCTGGAATTTTTCGTCCCATTGCCCCATGAAATTCACGCCACGCTCCTGTATCCATCCATCGAAGTCGTGGGCTGAGATCTTGTTGGGGGAATTGAAAACCGAATCTTGCGGAGCCAATACCTCAACCGGCGCCTCTTCTACACTCACCCGCTGGCGGCTGAGCTGCGCAGGATAGGGAGTGTATTTGCCCGTGTTGAATGCATCCACATCAAAATTATTTTGCACCAGCAGGGTGCCGCCCTGGTTTACGAAATCGAGCAGATGCTGATTATGCTTGCGCACATCTTCGCGGGTATCGTAGGCGCGTATGCCCAGAATGATGGTGCCATAGTGATTCAGATCGCCGTGCGCCAGTTCGTCGCTACTTATCAAACGCGCATCCAAACCAAGCTGTTGCAGGGAGGACAGAATGTCATCCCCCGCGCCTTCCACGTAACCAACCTTGAGGTTCTCAGGAAGAACAACCTTGACCGCGCTGATCTTTTGAATGGAGGGCTGATAATAATAAAAGGTGGCAATGTCGGGCCGCCCGACCTCGCTAAACCCTTCATCATATTTTTTGCCTTTGTATTCCAGTTCGGCGCTGATTTGGGTGCGGGTTTCACTCAAAGCCACCGGCTCAACTTCAAAGTGAGCAGTTTTCTCGTCGCCAGCTTTATCGAATGTAACCTTCTGCGATGCCGGGCTCACATGCCAGCCATTGGGAACTTGAAGGTGCACAATCGTTTCGGCTGGTGTAGAGAGGTTGCTGCGAATGATTACGTCTTCATCCATGGGCGATTTTTTGCCTGCCGGAATCACCGCGGTAGCGTGCTGCATCAGCACAGAGAAGGCCGGCACCACCGCCAGCGTTGTCGCTTTGCCATTGACGTCGGCAATGGCGTCGGTGTGAATCACCGCTGCTTTCCCGGAAAATTCATAATTGGCGTGTGCTCGAACCGCCGGAGACGGAAGCGGTAAAGTCTGATATCGCGGGTCGTCAATGGTGAAAATATTTTCTTTATCCGGCTCGTTGCGATGCCAGTAAGGACGTGTGATCTCGGCATTACCGGGCACGGTCACCGTAAAGTCAACGCTGGCTGATTCGCCCGGCGCCAGTGCTTTTGACGGTGCTTTTGGTTGTGCAGGAGTGGTTTTCTGCTGCCATCCCTGGGGCAAATCCAAGGTAATCTGCTTCACTGTAACCGCGTGCTTGCCGTTGTTCTGCAACCGGGCGGTGAGTTTGACGGTTTCACCCGGCACCAGCAACTGCGAAGATTTATCGCGCGAGACGCGGAAATCAAGATCCAGCGCCAAACGAGATGCCTCTTCGAACTGCTGCGATTTTGTCCTGAGGTTAAGCAGCAAGTCCTGTTTCGACGCGGTGGAGAGGGTTGACTGCTCGACCAGGGGAATAAGCTTGTTGAGCTGTTCCCCTGCTGCCAGCAACGGCTCGGGAGAGCGGGTGGCAATTGCCTGGTCAACATTCGCCTCAATTTCCTTTAACGCGGGCAGCAGGAACAGCACCTGAGATTCTTCCGCTCCCAGGCGGGCAACAAGTCCGGGGAGCGTAGTGTCAATACCATCGAAAAAATCCTCTTCACGTTTATTCGGGTCAGGCTTGCTGGAAAATACGGATTGCACCAGCTTATAGGGCCGGTAATTGGGGCCTGGTCGCGCCGGAAAAAACGAGGCGTTCTGCGATTTTTGCTGGCTGTATCCTTCGATGCCAAACTGCGCGTAAGAGGTACCGAGGTCAGGATCAACCGTTCCTGCCTCAAATCGCACCGTGTAGTCTTCACTGCCTCGCATACGGATGTAGACTTTCTTCACCTGCCAGGGCAAGAGCCCTTCTTTTATTTGTTCGGGAAAGCGCTTGGGATCAGCCGCGGCCTCCACGGCTTCAGGCGTGAGGATACCTGAGGCCTGATGATGTCCGTGACCATCGCTGGCTGTGCCGGCCCACGCGGAAGCGACCACATCGGGACGGAACTCGCGAATCACGCGCACCATGTCGGCCAAAGCGATCTCGTGGCCTCCCCACTTCTGAAATGTCTCCTCGGGAGTCTTGGAATATCCGAAATCGGCAGTACGGGCAAAGCGGAGATCCACGCCGTAATAACGGGCAGATTCCAGCAGCTCGAGCGTACGCAACACACCCAGTTCATCGAAAAGATTGCTTCCGGTTTTGTTCTGTCCGCCATCGCCGCGGGTCAGCGACATCAACATCACCTTGGCGCCCTTGCCGCGCGATTCGAGGGCCAGCATGGCGCCATCTTCGTCGTCAGGATGCGCGGTGGTTTGCAGCAGGCGTGCAGTTGTTTTGAGTTTTCTGAGCGCCTGATCCAGGCCAGGAGCGCCAGTATCCTGCGGCAGGCGTTCGCGACGTGGCGTCACCAACACCGCCTGCTGTGAAAGAGCAAAGCAAGTTAGTAATAGAAGAGAAAGTACAACCCGAAAACGGCGAGCCCAAGAGATCAACCCATGCCTCCAGACACCGGACTTAAGATTCAGCGAAATCAACCGGATACCAATTAGACAGCCCTGCCGCCGGCAAAGAACCAAAATTTTAGTTGAATTGGCCCCGATAAGAAAGCAGCATAGCAATTCATCAAACGTTAACAGACGATTTGTATGATCTTGGCTGCATTTTTGCAGTCGGCGCAGTAGTGCTGGGCTGCATGTAGAATCCGAGTGCCTTCATATGAAAGGGTTGGTTGAATACCACATGTGTTATTGGATAAAGACGAAAACGATAATTGCCGTCTGTGCCTGCTTGATCGCCCTGGCGACTGGCTGCCAGAAATCACATGAGCAAAACCAGGAAGCAAGTGTGCTGGCCGCTCCGGCCTCAACTCCAGCCGCCACCGCAAGCACAACTTCGGCAAACAATTCCGATCCGGTCTTTGTTGGCGCAGGTGATGTGGCCAGTTGTGACGATCTGGCCGGGGCTAAGGCCACGGCCAAACTGCTGGATTCGATCCCGGGCACGGTTTTTGTCGCGGGTGATCTTGCTTACCCCGACGGTAGTGCCGAGCAGTTCGCCAACTGCTACGGCCCCACATGGGGACGCCACAAGGCCCGCACGCGGCCCTCGCCGGGCAATCACGAATTTCATGCCGGTGGGGCTACGCCTTATTTCGAGTATTTCGGGGCTGCCGCAGGTGATCCCAAAAAGGGATACTACAGCTACGAGCTGGGCGCATGGCATGTGATCGTCATCAACAGCAATTGCTCTGACCTGCCGGGTGGCTGCGCCAAGGATTCTCCCGAAGAGCAATGGCTGCGCCAGGACCTTGCCCAGCATCCAACCGCCTGCACCGTGGCGTATTGGCACCATCCTCTGTTCAGCTCGGGCAAGGCACACGGCAATGATCCCGAGATGAAACCTTTCTGGCAGGACCTTTATGCTGCCAACGCGACCCTTGTGATCAACGGGCACGATCATGACTACGAGCGCTTCGCTCCGCAAGACCCTGACGGCAAGGTGGATAACGCGCGCGGCATCCGCGAGTTTGTTGTCGGAAGTGGCGGCAAGAACAGCCATCGCTCATTTGGCGAGACTAAACCTAACAGCGAAGCCAGAAACGCCGATACCTACGGAGTGTTGAAATTGACTCTGCACCCCAAGAGCTATGATTGGGAGTTTGTTCCGGAAGAAGGCAAGACGTTCAAAGATTCGGGCAGCGGGGTCTGCCATTAGTCCCCACTTGCTAGCTTATGGTTGAAGTGCCCAAAATCGCGTCCGACCCCCGTCATTATTGGCGAGAATCGATCTGGGGTGGGGGACTTGCTGGCTAACTGCCGGTTTTTTTACCACAGAGACACAGAGGCACAGAGAAGAGCAAAATCTTTCGCCGCGGACGAACACAGATAAACGCGGATTTTTAGAGGATCTGTCGGCCCGGCACCCACTTGCTAGCTTGTGGTTGAAGTGCCCAAAATCAACGCCTGACCCGCGTCATTACTGGCGAAAATCGATCTGGAGTGGGGGACTTGCTGGTAATAGAGTACTCAGTTGTTCAGTACTCAGTACTCAGAAAAAGCAAACGCAAAAGCTCTTCGCCGCAGATCAACGCGGATTTTAGAGGATTTGCGCCACCCGGGCCTCCCCACTTGCTGGCTTGTAGTTTAAGTGCCCAAAACCGCGTCTGGACCGCGTCTTTATTGGCGAAAATCGATCTGAGGTGGGGGACTTGCTGAAGCAGTTCTCAGTTCTCAGGGTGAGGCACGATCACCTTGGCCTGCTCAAGTCTTGGGCGATGGGGTACTTGCAGCAAGTGGGTGAAGCCCTAAAAACAGCGCTGATTGCCGCGTATTTGGCGGGGAAAGTCGAGATCGGGGTGGAGACTTGCTGGCTAGTACTTCTGCAACAGTCCTCAGGACCAGAATCCCCAATCGCAAATGAGTTTTCAAAGAACCTCAAGGGCTAAGAGCCCCGCATTCTTGAATG
The DNA here is from genome assembly GCA_035487355.1 of Terriglobales bacterium. NCBI lineage: Bacteria > Pseudomonadati > Acidobacteriota > Terriglobia > Terriglobales > Terriglobales bacterium. The sequence goes on from DATHMF010000086.1 coordinate 152,245, forward strand.
CCTAATGCAAACACACGTCTAGCCAAGGATAGCCTACGATTTCTTAAGAAATCAATGATTTGATATCAGATTGATATCAATTGGCAGTTGGTATTGGTGGCAAACGAGGCAGCCGTGTTGAAGGCAAGGTCTTGCGGAATGGCGGCGAACTTTTGCGGGTTCAACCAAAGCGGCTGCCCACTGTTGCGTGCGTTCAACCAGCCGTTGAGTGTCATTAGAACTTCTCCGGACGCAGTTGCGCATAAACCAGGTAGACCATCATCAGGACAGTCACCAGCAACATCACTATAGTTTCAAGACTCATAAGAAGCCCTCACTTGAGCTTGTCGCAAGCCAGCGTGTAGGCGATTGCGACTGCGAAAAACCCGAACGTGAATAAAACCATCATTCAATCAAGCATGTCTACACCTCATCCATCATTGGTCAAACCTGCGGTAACGCACTTCCCCACCAGAACCCGTTCTCGTCTTCTGAGCGATTGCGGGACCGTTTGCGGTATTCACCGAGACTGCACGAGCTGCGATCTCAGATTGCGGCACAGGAAATTGCAGCACGCGCGCGCTGAAAGTGGGCCTCTCGCCCGCAGGCGAGACTAAAGCGCTGCCGAATTGGTGTTTCGGCAAAGTCTGTTCGACTTCGATGACACGGGTGATCAGCAGTCGCCTCACGGGCTGCTCTTTCCCGGCTTGATGCAAGCCGTATAAACAAACCAGAAGGCAACCAATCCCTAAGGTGCTGATAACGGCAAGAATTACGATGCTAGTCATAGCATCACCTCCCATGCGCTACAGTCGTTACTCAAGATCACTGCAGCACTAATCTATTGGAGCGTAGAGGCTATAAAGATCGGCTAAGAAGTTCATAAAAAAGTTATAAAGATGCAGCGTATGGGAAGTAAAGATGCCACTAAGTTCTTGTTTTAAAAGTTTATTCACCTGGATCGAAACGGTAGCCGATCCAGGGCTCAGTGATGATGTAATGTGGAGAGTCTTCCTTCTCGATCTTTTTTCGCAACTGTCCTATAAAGACACGCAGATATTCCGGTTGCTGCACACTCTGGCCTCCCCAGACGGCGTTGAGCAGCGCGCGATGGGTGATCACTTTGCCGGGGTGTTGGGCCATATAAGCCAACAATTCGAATTCTTTGGGGGTAAGGTGCACTTCCCGGCCACGCACGGCAACAGAATGCGCTTCCAGGTTGATGCGGAAGTCGCCAACTTCAATCGAGGTTGCGCCCTTGGGCAGGGCAGGAACGCGCCGCAGTTGCGCCCGCACTCGCGCCAGCAGTTCGTTCATATTGAAAGGCTTGGTTACGTAGTCGTCGGCGCCGGAATCGAGCGCTTCAATCTTGGTGCGCTCTTCGCCTTTGACGGAAAGCACAATAATGGGAATTTGTGACTGGGTGCGAATCTTGCGGCACAGCTCAATTCCGGTCATGTTGGGCATGGAAAGATCGGTGATCACCAGATCGGGGGCCCAGTCTTTCATCACATCCAGAGCAGCATCGCCATCGTTGGCAACACGAAGATCATAGCCGTGCGTGGAAAGCGTGGTACGCAACACCCGGGTGATTTGGGGCTCGTCATCCACTACGAGGATATGGCGGGGTTCGCTCATAGTTAATCAGTGTCTCTTAATCACTCTCCTGGGTGACGATGTGCATGTCCACCGGCGGAGCATTGCGCAGGAACCTCTGGACGGCGGAAAGATACATGTATTTTCGCCAGCCGCTTACGGCTGAGCGGCCAAAAACAATTTGCGTAATTTTATATTCACGCACGAAGTCAGCCACGGTTTTGGCAACATCTTTGCCCTTCAAACGAACCACCGTGGCAGAAAGATTTTCAGCAAATCGGATATTGGCCTCCAGCGTGCGCCGGTCTTCCGGATTCTTTTCATGATCTACTTCCACATAGACGACGTAAAACTCCGCGTCAATGCCCTTGGCCAGGCGCGCGCCGCGGGCAATCAATTTTTGCGCTGCAGGACTCGCGCTCATGCACACCGCAATGCGTTCGCGCACGCCCCAGTTGCGGTCAATATGCTTTTGTTTCAAATACGAATCCAGGTTCTGGTCTACGCATTGCGCAACGCAGCGCAAAGCCAGCTCCCGCAGCGCAATCAGATTACCGGGGCGAAAAAAATTACCCAACGCCTTCTCGGCCCTATCCACCGGATAAATATCACCACGCCGCATGCGAGTCTGCAGGGCTTCAGGGGTAAGATCGGCCATCACAATTTCGCCGGCACGTTGCAGCACCCAATCGGGAACCGTCTCGCGCACCTGGATTCCGGTGATGCTTTGTACCGTGGGCGTTATGCTCTCCAGGTGTTGGACGTTCATGGTCGAGAGGACATCAATTTTCGCTTCTAATATTTCCAGCACATCTTCATACCGCTTTTTGTGTTTGCAGCCTTCCACGTTGGTGTGTGCCAACTCGTCCACCAGAACAACCTGGGGCTTGCGCGCGAGAATCGCGTCGAGATCCATCTCTTCAAAAATCGTGCCTTTGTATTCCATCTTGCGGCGCGGAATGGTCTCCAGTTGTGAGGCCAACTCTGCAATCCCTTTGCGTCCATGGGTTTCTACGATTCCGATGACTACGTCCTCACCGCGTTTGCTGCGCCGGATGGCCTCGCTCAGCATGTTGAAGGTCTTTCCCACACCGGGAGCGTAGCCCAGGAAAAGCTTAAAAACACCCGCCTTTTTTTCCGGCGGGGTCGCATGTTCCAGCCACTGTTCAGGACTTTTGGGCATGCGCCTATTTTCTCGAAACTGTGGAGACTTGTCGAATCGGCTACAATCGGCTCATGAGGCGATCAGTCCTGCTCTCGGTTTTTCAGTTTCTGATCTCGGCGGCATTGGTGTTTGTAATTGTTTTTCTCTACACCCGGGTCATCAGGGTCAATCCGACTACCGTCGCTTTGACCTTCCTGGTGGCGGTGCTTGGGATCTCAGCAGTCTGGGGGCTTCGCTATGCTGTCTTCGTCTCCATTGTTGCCACGCTGGCGTTCAATTACTTCTTCCTTCCACCCGTAGGGACTTTCACCATCGCCGACACACAAAACTGGGTGGCCCTAATCGCATTTCTGCTGACTGCAGTTATCGCCAGCGAACTTTCGGCGCGCGTACGGCAGGAGGCTGATGAAGCCAACCAGCGCCGCCGCGAGGTGGAAAAGCTCTACGCCTTCAGCCAGCAGCTTCTGGTCACCGACAACGTACTGGAATTGCTGAACGAAATTCCGCACCACATTGTGGCGACGTTTGGTGTAAGCGCGGCTGCAGTTTACGTTTCCGAGCGTGACAAGATTTACCGCTCCGGCCCCGATATCACTCAGTTGCAGAGCGAAGAGCTGCGAGGGGTGACGGCGCGCGGCGAGACCGTGATTGACGCACAACGCAACATCTGTCTGGCCCCGGTCCGCATGGGAGTGCGCGCTCTGGGGGCGCTGGGGGTTGCCGGACACTTATCTCGCGAAACCCTGGATGCGCTCGGCGGCCTGATTGCCATTGCCACCGAAAGAGCGGCGGCGGTGGAAAAGCTGGGACGCGCAGAAGCATCGCGTGAAAACGAACGGCTGCGTTCAGCGCTGCTGGATTCGGTTACGCATGAGTTCCGCACCCCGCTAACTTCCATCAAGGCCTCAGTTACCAGCCTGATCTCTGATTTTCAACTGGACCAGGCCCAACGCCAGGAATTACTCACCATCATTAATGAAGAAAGCGACCGCCTGAACCGCCTGGTGGGAGAGGCAACTGAGATGGCGCAGCTCGATGCCCACGAGGTCAAGCTCAATATCGAGCCCCAGAATATCCGTGAAGCTATTGATGCCGCTCTGGAAGAATCCAAGCCCAGCCTGCGCTCGCATTCCGTAGAAGTGCGAATGCCCAGTTATCTGCCCCCAGTGCTTATGGATGTGGACCGCATTAAAGAAGTCCTGCGGCATCTGCTGGAGAACGCAGCCAAGTACTCGCCCCCGGAGTCTCCTATCTTTATCAGCAGTGAAGTGCAAAACGGCCGGCTGGTGACCAACGTTGCCGATCGCGGCGTTGGCATAGACGATCTGGAGCGCTCCATGATCTTCGATAAGTTTTTTCGTGGACAGGGCCAACGCCACCGGGTCCAGGGCACGGGCATGGGATTGGCAATTGCCAAAGCCATCGTTGAAGCCCACGGCGGCAAGATCGGCGTCACCAGCCAGTTAGGTCAGGGATCAGTATTTTCTTTTGGGCTGCCCATTGCCGGCATGGGACCAACCGGCTCATGAGGTTTTGGGGAAGTACGAATTACGATTTGCGATTTACGATTTGAACTCAACAAATCGTAAATCGCAAATCAAAAATCGTAAATCACTGCGCAAACGTGCCTACAAACGCGCTGCGCTTATCATGCAGCTCCCAGTCAACGCCCAAATCGGGCCCGTGATATTCATCGGTCAATGCTACTGCGGGCATGGAGTGCGTGAGCTGAGTGAGCGGCGGATAAAACGTGGTCTCGTTTCCGCAGATATGGTCCTTCTCGTCAATGGGCCGGGTCACAATCGCGGCAAAGCTGCCGGCGCGCAGCGTGGCACGGCCGTGGTCCTGGGCATCGTGCAGCACCTGCATATCAATGGATGTAGGAATCACGCGGCTCACATGCGCCAGCAGATCGCCGCCCATGTGCTTGGCAAAGCTCACCAGAGCATCGCGCTGCTCAGGGGCAGCCTTCTCATCCACCAGCACAACTGCTTTTGCCGGATAAGGACTTCCAAACGGATCGCCCAGCGTGGCCTGCGCCTTGACGGAGGCCATCACAGTCAACCCGTCGAGCTTCTGCCCGTTCCAGCTTCCACTGCGGATGTGCCAGGCGAGAGTGGCTTCGTCGCCGGCTGTTCCTACCTCGCCATTGGCGAAGCACTGGGCCACGTAAACATCGGCGCTGCGGCTTTCGATGTAGTCCCCGGTAATCTGCTCCTGGGCGTGGCTGATAACAGCAAACATGAGTATTAATAGTCCGAGAGAAAATATGGTTGCTAGCTTGCGCATGACCGATCTCCTGCAAACGAATTGCTTTCTAGTTTAGCTCGAATTGATATCGGCTTCCAACTGCCAAATGCAAAAAACGCCAGTCTCTTTTCCCCGCGGTTGACCAACGAATGACCGGATGTGGGCACGTCAAGCCATCTCGTGATACAACTCTTGGTATCAATTTTCCGGTGGGCACCCAGCCATCATGAAAAAACTCAATTTTGTGGTTTCCCTCTCCACCAACACCAATGACTTTCAGGTCGAAATGGCCATCGCTGCGCAAGCGGCCGCTGAGAAGCTTGGCGTAGGCGTACAAGTCATGTATGCGGAAAACGATCCGATCGCGCAAAGTCAGCAGCTATTGAAGGTGGTCCAATCGCCGGCAGGCTCGCGCCCTGATGCAATTCTCTTTCATCCATTCGGCGGCACGGCCCTGCCCCAGGTCGCTCGGGCCGCAGTGGCTGCCGGCATTGGGGTCGCGGTGCTCAACTGGCGCGCCGACTATGTAGCTGAACTTCGTGCAAAGTCCCTGGTCCCGATATTTATCTACACCTCCAACCATAGAGAAATCGGGCACATCCAAGCACAGCAGTTTGAAGCTCTCTTGCCCCAGGGTGGCAAGGTTTTGTATATCCAAGGCCCCGCCGCGAGCTTCGGGGCCCAAGAGCGAACTGTGGGAATGAGCGAGAAAAAGCCCGAGAACATACAAGCAAAAATGCTAAGAGCTGCCAGTTGGACCGAAGAAGCCGGATACAAGGCGGTTACCTCGTGGCTGCGACTCTCCACAGCCCAGACCGAGCGCATTGATTTGATTGCCGCGCAAAATGACGTGATCGCCATTGGCGCAAGAAAGGCATTCAGCGAGGTCCTTAGAGACGCTGACCGCGAACGATGGATGCACTTGCCGTTTACCGGCGTTGATGGTCTTCCCAAAACAGGACAAACCTGGGTCCGTAAGAATTCACTGACTGCTACGATCGTTGTTCCACCGAACACAGGTTTGGCGATCGAAGCACTCGCGAACGCAATTCAGACGGGGTTGCAGCTCCCTGAGTGTATCTTGACTGAACCCAAGTCCTTTCCGTCGGTCGGAGAATTGAAAAAGCAGGGGATTTATTAGAAGCTGCTATGCCTTAACTGTGACGGCGCTGGCGACGGCTGCTCTCGTCCACTCTCCATCCACTAAGCGCCAGATATCCCGCGGATTCTCGTCTTTCAACTCTGCCGGCAAGTATTCATGGGGAAAGTCCTGATAGCAAACCGGACGCGCGAAGCGCAAGATGGCCGCCGTACCAACCGATGTAAAACGCGAGTCCGTGGTCGCGGGATAAGGTCCGCCGTGGTGCATGGCGGGTGCGACCTCCACACCGGTAGGAACACCGCCAAAGACCAGCCGCCCCGTTTTTTCTCGAAGGATTTCGATTAACTCGCCGTGCTCTTTCAGGTCTTGTGTAGTGGCGTGAATAGTAACCGTGAGTTGGCCCTCAAGGCTCTGCGCAATCTCTTTTAGCTGATCGCCTGACTCACACGCTACAACCAGGGTGGAAGGGCCAAAAAGTTCTTCATGCAACTCGGGATTTTTCAGGAACGATTGCGCTTTAGTGGCAAACACTGCCGCTTGCGCTTGGTTCTTTGATTTTTCGAGCGGGGATTTCTCCGGAGACACCGGTGGAGTAGCGGCAACAAGCTGAAGAGCGGCAGTATGGAGCCTCTCGCCAAGACCACTTGCATAACGCGCAGCGATTCCGGCATGGAGCATCGTGCCTGCGGGCGTCGAGCTCACGCCCGCGCCTAGCCTTTGTCCGAACTCATCCAGGTTCGCGCCGCCCAAGCCGACCACCAATCCCGGTTTGGTACAGAATTGCCCAACACCCACGGTCACTGACTTCGCCAGACTCTGGGCCAGCTCCGCCCCGCGCTCCTTCAACGCTCCTGGAAACACAAAGACCGGATTGATGCTGCCCATCTCGGAAAAAACCGGAATGGGTGTGGGTCGGGTGGCGGCTGCATCAAACAGGGCACGCCCGGCCTGGAGCGAACCAGTGAAGCCGACAGCACGAGTTGATCTGTGGCGTACAAGGGTTAAGCTGACATCCGGCGTCGTGCCCTGCACCATGGAAAAGACTCCCGCCGGCATCTTGCAGGCGCGTGCTGCTTCTTGAATCACGCGGGCCGCCATCTCTGATGTACCCGGATGCGCGGGATGCGCCTTGGTCACAACCGGATTCCCTGCCGCCAGCGCCGAGGCTGTATCGCCTCCACAGATGGAAAATGCTAAGGGAAAATTGCTGGCGCCAAAAACGACGACTGGGCCGATAGGAACCAGCATTCTTCGCAGATCGGGCTTGGGCACAGGCTTGCGGTCTGGGTCAGGACGATCAATGCGTGCATCCACCCATGAACCCTCGCGGATTAGCGCCGCGAACATCCGGAGCTGGCCCATCGTTCGTCCGCGCTCGGAGAGGAGTCGCGGCTCGGGGAGTGCCGTCTCGGCGTGAGCGCGCGCGATTAGCTCCTGACCTAATCCTTCGAGGCCCGCAGCAATTGCTTCCAGAAATTTGGCAATCGCTTCGGCGGGCTGGCGGCGATACTCCGCGAATGCTTCTTCCGCTAAATCAAGCGCATGGGCTGACTCGGCTTCGGTTGCCTGGTGAATAACAGGATCCAATTCCTGTCCCGTTGCGGGATTCACCGCCCGAAAAGTTGTCTTACCCGATTTCGCTATCTCTGCGCCAAGAATGTTGCCACCATGCAATTCCATATTTCACCTAAACTGGACGACCAATGACAGGCAAGTATACTTGATAAGCGTTATTGAAAAATCACGACGGTATTGACCTATGCGAATTGTTGAAATGCGCGTCCACTCGATTGCTATCGCAGACCCACCGCTGCGCAGCTCTTATGGCCTGCACGCGCCCTATGCTCTGCGAACGGTCCTTGAGCTTAAGAGCGATGACGGGGTTACCGGCATCAGCGAGACCCACGGAGGCGACACCATCGCCCGCGGATTCGAAGCTTTGAAGCCACGTATCATCGGAGCAGGCGCCGACCCGTATCGTCTAGCCGGGTTGCTGTTGCCGATGATCGAAGACGATCCCAAAGGCACGAGCCTCGACCGCTCTCAGACTTATCACGTTCCTGGGGAAAATCCGCTCGACGCTGCGGCGCGTCTTTACTCGGCCATCGAGATTGCTTCTCTTGATCTCATTGGGAAGTCAGTGGGAAAGCCGGTCTGCGATCTTCTTGGCGGCAGAGTACGCGATGCAGTTCCGTTTTCAGCCTATCCGTTCTATAAGCATGCCGGCGGCGGCGGTGAAGGCGCTGATGCCCGCCCGGACGAATACGGCGAAGCCCTCACTCCTGAGGCATTGGTCAAACAAGTGAAGCAGATGGTCGCCAGGTATGGCTTTCGGGATATCAAGTTCAAGACTGGCGTACTTGATCCAGAGGTCGAAGTTGAAACGGTCAAACAACTTCGCTCCGCGCTCGGACCCGGCGTGCCTTTGCGAATGGACCCAAACTGCGCATGGTCAGTAGAAACCTCCGTGCGCGTCGGAAAGGCGTTGGCCAAAGAATTGGGCAATGGCGGATACCTCGAAGATCCCGCTGCCGGCATAGATGGCATGGCAGAGGTACGACGCACACTGTTGCAGGCAGGCATTGACACGCCGCTGGCGAGCAATGTAGCCGTAACATCGTTTGCCGACATTCCCGAATCGGTAAAGAAAGACGCAGTGCAGGTTATCCTTTGCGATCCTCATTACTGGGGCGGCTTGCGGCAGGTACAGCACCTGGGCAAGGTCTGCCGGACCTTCAACCTCGGACTTTCCATGCACTCCAACACTCACCTCGGCGTCTCGCTCATGGCCATGGCCCACGCCGCCGCTGCTACACCACATTTGACGTACGCGTGTGACACGCATTATCCCTGGCAATCGGAAAAAGATGAGATCGTGGCCGGCGGCCGCGTGCCGATTATCGATGGATGCGTGCGCATCCCCGATAAACCCGGCCTGGGCGTCGAGTTAGATTACGATCAACTGGCCCGTGGCCGTGAGCGTTACGCTACCTGCCTCTACCGCAAGCGCGACGACGCAGAACAAATGCGAAAACATGTAGATTCTGGTTGGAAACGCATACTTCCCCGTTGGTAAACTCGTAATTTGATTTTGGTGAACAATGACAATGACTAAACCTGAAGAACTTCGCAGCAAACTTCGCGGTGTAATTGCATTTCCGGTGACTCCTTTCAAGCATGATTTCTCTCTTGATATCAGTGGATTGAAGAAAAATCTTCAAGAGTTACTTAAGTATCCAATCAGTGCTGTGGTTGCAGCCGGTGGCACGGGCGAGATGTATTCACTGACGCCAGCGGAACATCAAGAGGTGGTAAAGACCACGGTAGAAGAAGTACGCGGCAAGGTCCCGGTAATTGCCGGCACCGGCTTCAACCGGCAAATTGGGATAGAGCTGGCGCAACAATCGGCGCGTGCGGGTGCGGATGCGATTCTCGCCCTGCCTCCTTATTATCCTGGCGCCGATGAGGGAGCGCTTGCCGAGTATTACGCTGCCATCGGCGCCGCAACTCCGCTGGGACTTTTTGTTTACAGCCGCGACTGGGTAAATCCGGGGCCGGAGTGGGTTGAAAAGCTGGCAGCAAAGATCCCCAACCTGGTCGGATGGAAAGACGGACAAGGCGATATCCGGCGCTATCAGCAGATCATGAATCGGGTAGGTGACCGGCTCTACTGGATCGGTGGCATCGGCGACGACTGTGTGCCGGGTTACTACAGTATCGGAATCCGCACTTATACCTCGAGCATCGCCACAGTTGCACCTAAGCTTTCGCTGCAGCTTCACGAGACTGCTTCCGCTGGAAATAGCGCCGCACTTTTGCAGCTCATGAAAGACTATGTAATTCCGCTTTACACTCTGCGTGCACGGCGCAAAGGCTACGAGGTCACGGTCATGAAAGAGATGATGAACATCGCAGGTCTGGCAGCCGGTCCGGTGCGGCCGCCGCTTCCCGCCATGAATCCGGAAGACTTGTCGGAGCTGCGCAAGATGATGGAACTCTGGAAGCCGGTGCTGTAGCGCTTTCGAATTGATGCCGTAGCCGATCCTACGACCGGTTCAGTTGTGATACTTTGGATGCGCATCGAACCAGCGTTCTCAGTGTTCTCATAAACGAACAATGTCCCAACCCACTGTTCAGCCGGCCGATCAGGCCGTCACCTCGGTTCGCCCGACGACTAGACGCTGGCAGATCCTGGCGTGGCTCTGCAGCCTGGCAGCGATAACCTACATTGGCCGCATCGGCACCATTCAGGTTCGTGAAGACATCGAAAGCAGCCTGCACCTGACGCCTGACATAACCGCCTGGGCGCTTTTTTCCGCATTCAATCTGGCCTATGCGATCTTCGAGATACCGAGCGGCCGGCTGGGCGACAAACTGGGCCCGCGCAAGGTGCTCACTCGAATCGTCTTGTGCTGGATGGCCTTCACCGCGCTCACCGGCGCCGCGTGGAACCGCGGAAGCCTGGCGTTCTTCCGCTTTCTCTTCGGTGCAGGCGAGGCCGGCGCGTTCCCCAACATAGCGCGCGCCTCGCGTGAATGGTTCCCTTTTAGGGAACGTGGTCTGGCCCAAGGCTTGATATGGATGTCCGCCCGCTGGGGTGGCGCCATCGCACCTCTACTGATGATGACCCTGGCTCTTCCCTTCGGAAAGCCCGGGGGATGGCGTGGCGCCTTTGTGCTGATGGGAATGTTGGGCGTCATATGGGTGTGGGCGTTCTATAAGAATTTCCGCGACACTCCCCACGAGGACGCCAAAGCCAACGAAGCCGAACGCGCATTGATCGCCGGGGGGGCGCGGGACACCTCCAAGCCTGCGCCGCTCTCGTGGTCCACCATGCTCGCCAGTCCTACTTTGTGGTCGCTCAGCTTGATGTATTTTTGCAGCAACGCCGGTTGGTCATTTTTTGGCTCCTGGATCACTCCTTATTTGAAGAAAGATCTGCACCTTTCAGGTCTTTCGTTGGTGTTGGCCTCGGGCGGACCGCTCTTCTTTGGCGGCATCTCATGTCTTCTCGGTGGTTTTCTCACCGACCGGCAAGTCCGCCTATGGGGAAGGCGCTGGGGACGCACACTGCTAGGCGTGGTCTCCTATGGCGTAGCAGGAGCGTTATTGCTGCTAACCATCCTGGCCACAGCCAAACATGTCGCGCTCGCCTACGTGGCACTTTGTCTTTCTTCTTTTATTAAGGATTTCGGCCTTGCCTCAAGCTGGGCAACAACGATTGACGTTGGCCATCGTTACTCCGGCACCGTTGCCGGGGTGATGAACTCGCTGGGCAACCTCGGCCAGGTTGTGAGCCCACCGATTGTGGCCTGGATGGCGGTCTGGGCCGGCACAGCCGGCCATCCCAGTTGGAAGGCGACTTTGTATTATTACGCCGCTATGTTCTTCATCGCGTCATTAGCCTGGCTGTTTGTGAACCCACGCAAGGTGATTGTTTATTCGGAAGCAGACCAGCAACGCCTGCGTGCTGAAGGGCAGCTGGGTGTGTGAGCTGCCAGTGCGCACATTTGACAACCAGGCAGGAAGATTCTTGTCGGACGAAGAAATAGCCAAACAAGTGAAGCCCTTCCACTTGAAAAAGATTGATGGGACGAGAAAAAAAGATTGATGGGAAAATCGCTGTATCTTCACACTGCCTTACGAATGGCGATGCCTGAGATACGTAGATTTACCTTCGAGACGCGCGCACTCCTGTCGCCTGGGGCGCATGTTGCATCATGCCTGATGTAATTCGGATAGAGCTTCCCTCCTCGGTTTTCACAGGCTCGGGAACGACTAGTACCGGGCAATAGGATGAGCAGGCCACCTCGTACGCGGTACCGCCGACAAAATGGCCTGGCTTATGCGGATTGGCTCCGAGCCCGCGCGCTCCCATGATGATCATGTCACTGCGGAGTTCGGCGGCAGTTTCAAGTATTTTCTGCTCTGGCTGACCGAATCTCACCACACACCCTATTCTTCTTGATGCCTGTTCTTCTTGTCCCACGGCCTTGACGCGCAGCCAATCACGCAGTCCTTCTAAAGCAACATCATATTCACAGGTTGCGCCTTCGCCCGACTCTGATTCAACTTGCAAGACAAACAGCTTCGCCTCGTGGTCTTTCGCGATCCTGAACGCGTGCTGCAAGGCATGGACTGAGGCCGCGGACCGGTCAGTGGCACACAATACATTTCGGACTCCAATTTGTAGGATATCGGTCTCGAAGGAATGGGGGCCAAGAACAAGCACCGGCCATCCTGTTCTTTGAAACATTGCTTCTGTGACCGAACCATTCAGCCACTTCCCTATTCTGGTTCGCTTGTTGATCTCCAGCACCCGCAGGTCTGGATGGCTCTCTTCTAGTTGCTTCAGGAGACCAATGATAGCGGACTCCCTTAGACCACAAACTCCCAGCGCTTGCACCACGAAGACATCCGGGGGGATACCCAAAGCTTTTGCAATTTCCGCGGCAAGCGGGACCCGCTGCGGTAGAGAAAGAACGACCGCTTCGCGACGTGTTGAAGGCTGCATCTCAGTCGCTGGAGCTGGATCGAGCTCGCTTACGTTACGAAAAATCAACTGAGGGCCAGGTTCGAAAGAATTCATTTTCTCCTCCAAACTCATGGCACTATCTTAACGGCATAACAGCAAATCTCGTATGACTATAGATGCATTCCCGCACGATTAAATTCCCATTGTGGGAGTGGTTTATTTTGGGAATGGTTACTATAGTAACTAGGCTTGGAATGCCTGGTTGTGACAAAGAAAGTGCGAGTTACATCCCAAGCAGCTTAGTCGTTCCCAGGTGGATGGCCATTTTGCGAAAACCCTGCCTGGCCTTCGACGGAGTAGAGTTGTTCATTTTCAAGAGCTTAAACGGTACTGTTGTTCGCTGGCGCCAAATAAGTCAGGTTAAACCCTGACCTCCCGTGCTGTACTCTCCATAATGTGAGACGACTGAACTTCAAAACTGTCTGTTCCCACCTCTTCAAGAGATCTCCGCAGGTCATGAATTTGACCTATCAACCATTTCCGCACGACCTCCTGTATCTCCTTCTGGGTCGCTGTCCGGTAGAGTGACTCAAGCGTCTGGCCATTGGCGGTTAAGACAATATAGCGGCAAGGGCTCGGCTTAAGCCGGTCTTCCAAAGGTACGAATTGGATCAATGGACACTTCTGGCAATCTTCGTATTCGGCCAATTGCGCACAATGTGGCCCCTCTTCGAATATTAACGACGCATACCACTTGGGCGCCAATTGGTGGTAGCCGCCTTTTTCAAGAAACTCCAATTCCGCTTCGAGGATGGCAAGCAATGTTGAGGCGGAATGAGTAAATTTATGCTCGGCCATATCTTCCTGGTTCTTGCCGTCTCGGATGTGTTCCCCGAATATAGGGCCAGTTTCGTTGATGTCCTGAAAAGGCAGGTGAGGGCCAGTTTCGAAAAAATTCATGTTCTTCTCTAAACTCATAACACTATCTTAACCGCACAACAGTAAACCTGTTATGTGACGATAGTCACATTCTGCGCGATGAAAGTCCCATTTTGGGAGAAGTCTGTTTTGGGAAACGGTTACGATAGTAACCTGGCTTTGAATGCCTGATTGTGAGAAGATTGAGAGCAAGTTATATCCCAAGCGGCTTCGCCGTGATCGTCCCAGGGTGAATGGCCGCTTGGGAGATCCTACCTGTTCAACTCCTAGTGAAATGCCGATTACGCGCTTAACTTGCCGGACTCGGCCTTGGAGAAGTTGGCGTACTTCCCTTTTCAGTACTTATTTCTTGAAGGCGCACGCCGCGGTGGCGGTTGATCCATAGCCGCAGCCTGTCGAGGTAGACATAGACCACGGGAGTGGTAAAGAGGGTCAGCATCTGACTGACAATCAGCCCGCCCACAATCGTGATTCCCAGGGGACGCCGCAGCTCAGAGCCGGTGCCCGTGCCCAAGGCCAGCGGCAGGCCGCCCAGCATGGCCGCCATGGTGGTCATCATAATAGGACGAAAGCGAAGAACACACGCCTCGTAAATTGCATCTGCAGGTGACTTTTTTTCGCGGCGCTCGGCATCGAGCGCGAAATCAATCATCATGATCGCGTTTTTCTTCACAATCCCAATCAGCAGGAGTATGCCGATCAGGGCGATGATGTTGAGCTCGGTGTGAGTAATCAGCAGGGCCAGCAGAGCACCCACGCCGGCAGAAGGCAGGGTTGAAAGAATCGTGATGGGGTGAATGTAGCTCTCATACAGGATCCCCAACACGAGATACACGGTCATCAGGGCCGCCAGGATAAGCACGGGCTGGCTGGAAAGCGAATCCTTAAATGCAGCGGCGGTCCCGGCAAAGCTGGCTTGAATGGTTGCGGGAAACCCGATAGAGCGTTCGACACTCTCAATGGCTTGAGTCGCCTGGCCAAGCGTGACGCCGGGGGCCAGATTAAATGAGATTGTGGCTGCAGGAAATTGGCCCTGGTGATTGACGGCAATCGAAATGGTCAAAGATTCAAAATGGGCAAAGGCCGCCAGCGGGACCTGGTTCCCATTGGAAGAACGCACATAAATGTTTTGCAGCGCCTCCGCGCTCTGCTTGAATTCCGGGGCCACTTCCATAACCACGTGATACTGGTTGAGTTGCCGGTACATGGTAGAAACCTGGCGCTGGCCAAAGGCATCGTAGAGTGTACTGTCAATATCCTGCGGGTTCACCCCAAGCCTGGCTGCGGTGTCGCGATCAATGACAACACGAGCCTCTAATCCGCGGTCCTGCTGGTCGGTGTTAACATCCACGAGTTCGCGAAGCGACCGCAATTTCTGCAGCAGGCGTGGCGCCCAGGTATTAAGGTCGTTGAGGTTCTCGCTTTGCAGCGTGTATTGAAACTGTGCGCTACTCTGGCGTCCCCCAATCTGCAGGTCCTGGGCTGGTTGCATGAAGAGCGTGGCCCCTGGAACTACAGCCAGCTTTCCACGCAAACGGTTCATGACCTGGTCAACCGGGATCTTGCGTTCGGCCAGCGGTTTCAGAGTAATAAAGATGCGGCCGGTATTGGTTGAGCCTCCCCCGGCAAATCCCACTAGCGTATCAACCGCCGGGTCTTGGCGCGCCAGGTTGGTGAGCCGCAGCATCTTTTCCCGCATAGCGGGGAAAGAAATGTCCTGGGCCGCCTGCACGGAGCCGACAATCCTGCCCGTATCCTGTTGTGGGAAGAAACCGGTGGGCACTTTTGTGTACAGATAAACACTGAGACCTGCAGTCGTGATCGTGACCAATAGAATCAGCAGTTGGTGCCGCAACACCCACTGCAAGCTATGTTTGTAGCCGCCGAGAGCCTGGTCAAAGATCCATTCACTCAGGCGGTAGATCCAATTGTGCTTCTCTTTTCTGTCTTTATCAAAAGGCCGAAGAAACTTAGCGCACATGGTCGGCGTCGTGGTCAGCGAAACCAGCAGCGAGACTGCAATAGCGATGCTCAGGGTCACCGCAAATTCGCGAAACAGGCGTCCCACCAGGCCACTCATCAGCAGAATAGGAATAAAAACAGCCACCAGGGATGTGCTCATGGAGAGCACCGTAAAGCCAATCTCGCTTGCTCCTTGAAAAGCTGCCTGCACCGGCGTCATTCCCTTTTCGAGATAGCGGGTAATGTTTTCCAGGACGACGATGGCGTCATCCACAACAAAACCGGTGGAGATGGCCAGTGCCATCAGCGAAAGGTTATCGAGGCTGTAGCCCAGCAGGTACATGATGGCGAACGTGCCCACGAGCGAAAGCGGTACGGCAACACTCGGAATCACCGTCGCCCGAGTGGTGCGCAAAAATGCAAACACCACCAGAATCACAAGAATGATGGAAATCACCAGTGTGATCTCAGTATCTCGCACCGAAGCCCGGATGGTCGTAGTGCGGTCCAGGATGATCTCCAGTTTGATGGAGGGTGGAATCGAAGCCTGGAGCTGCGGCAGCAGATTGCGCACCCGGTCCACGGTTTCAATGATGTTTGCGCCTGGTTGGCGGAAAATAATCATCAGCACTGCGGGTTTGCCGTTGGCCAGACCGATATTGCGCGTATCTTCCACCGAGTCCTGCACATCGGCCACATCGCCCAGACGCACTATGCCTCCACTTTTGTCAGTGGCAACGACGAGCGAACGGTACTGTTCCGCCTGAAAAAGCTGGTCGGTATCGTTGAGGGTCCATGCGTTGATTGCGTTGCTCACCTCTCCCTTGGGACGATTGGCATTGGCCAACCCCAGCGCGATACGGACCTGGTCAATGCCCACACCCAGCTTGCTCAACAGAGTGGGATTCAACTCAGCACGCACCGCCGGACGCGCTCCGCCACTGACACTCACCTGACCCACGCCATTCACCTGCGAAAGCTTCTGCGCCAGAATGGAATCGGCATCGTCATAAATACGAGGTAGTGTGAACGTGTCCGATGTTAAAGACAGGATCATGATGGGAGAGTCGGCAGGGTTAACCTTGCGGTAGGAAGGATTATTGGGAAGGTTGGCCGGCAACTGGCCACGAGCCGCGTTGATGGCGGCCTGCACATCGCGGCCGGCGGCATCAATGTTTCGATTTAGATCGAAGGTCAACGTAATGTTGGTAGAGCCGAACTGGCTGGTCGAGGTCATCTGCGTGACCCCAGCGATGCGTCCAAACTGGCGTTCCAGCGGCGTGGCTACGGCTGAGGCCATGGTTTCCGGACTCGCTCCCGGCAATCCTGCTGAAACCTGAATCACAGGACTCTCTACTTGGGGAAGGGGTGAAACCGGAAGAAAATTAAACGCCAGCGCTCCTGAAAGTAGCAGGCCTGTCGCCAAAAGCGATGTTCCGATAGGACGCTTGATGAATGGCGCTGAAATATTCATGGCCTAATCCGCCGATGCGGGTTCCTCAATGGTATTGCCGATTCGTATGCGCTCAAATCTTCGGGAGAGCCGGTCGAACCAGAGGTAAACCACCGGAGTCGTATAAAGCGTGAGCATTTGGCTCAACAGAAGGCCGCCCACAATGGTAATGCCCAGCGGACGGCGTAGCTCCGAGCCGGTCCCGGCGCCGAGGGCAAGCGGCAGACCGCCGAGCAAAGCGGTCATGGTAGTCATCAGGATGGGCCGGAAACGCAACAGACAAGCTTGATAGATCGCCTCTCCGGGCGGCTTTCCTTCCACGCGCTCGGCCTCGAGGGCAAAATCAATCATCATGATGGCGTTCTTCATTACGATGCCAATCAGCAGGATGATTCCTATCAGCGCCACCACACCCAGGTCATAGCCCGTCAGCAGAAGGGCCACGATGGCGCCCACGCCCGCCGAGGGCAACGTAGAAAGAATGGTGACGGGATGAATATAGCTTTCATACAGCACGCCCAGCACAATGTAGACCGTGATGATCGCCGCAAGAATCAGCAAAGGCTCCGAAGCGAGCGAATTGCGGAAGGCCGCCGCCGTCCCCTGGAAGCTGGAATGCACGCTTGTGGGCAAGAGGATCTCCTGCTCCGCCTGGTCAATGGCTTTCGTGGCTGCACCGAGTGAAACGTTGGGCGCGAGATTAAAGGAAAGCGTCACTACCGGAAACTGTCCCTGATGGTTAATCGAGAGTGGCGCGTTGGAAGTCTGCAAAGTGGTAAAGGCCGAAAGCGGCACTTGCGTGCCATTGCTTGACTTCACGTAGATGTTCCTCAACGCATCCGGATCTTGCTTAAAGTCGGGCGCCGCCTCCAGCACTACGTGATACTGGTTCAACTGGGTATAGATGGTTGAAACCAGCCGCTGGCCGAAGGCGTCATACAGCGTGTCATCAATCGCCTGCGGCAAAATGCCCAGACGCGAAGCCGTATCCCGGTCAATCGTCAATTCAGCTCGCAAGCCATCGTTCTGCTGGTCGCTGGCAACATCGCGCAGCTCCGGCAGGCCTTGTAACTTGGCAAGCAACTTCGGCGCCCACTGCGCCAGCTCCTGCGGGTCGGCGTCTTCGATAGAGTATTGGTATTGCGTCCGGCTGACGCGATCTTCGACCGTCAGGTCCTGCACCGGCTGCATGTAGAGGGCGATTCCCTGCACCTGGGCAAGCGCGGGCTGAAGTCTGCGGATAATATCCGAAGCAGTGGTACTGCGCACGTTGCGAGGTTTTAGATTAATCTGAATGCGGCCGCTGTTGGGCGTGGTATTGGTGCCGTCAATGCCTATAAAAGAAGAGAGGCTCTCGACATCCGGGTCTTGCAGAATCACGGCTGCCAGCGCCTTCTGGCGTTGTGCCAGGGCGTCAAAAGAAACGCTTGCAGGAGCCTCTGAGATTCCTAAAATGAAACCTGTATCCTGCACGGGAAAGAACCCCTTGGGCACGGCGGTATAAAGAAGCAAGGTCAACACAAGCGTTCCCACAGTGACCAGCAAGGTCGCAGTTTGATGCTCAAGGACCCACTTGAGCGTGCGTCCATAAAAAGCAACCACGCCTTGATAGAAATTTTCGGAGGTCTCGTAGAAGCGTCCGTGCGCGTTGCTGCCCTTGGCCTTCAGCAGTTTGGCGCACATCATCGGCGTCAGGCTTAGCGAGATCGCCGCCGAAACCAGGATGGTCACCGCCAGGGTTACGGCAAATTCACGGAACAGCCGGCCCACGATGTCTCCGATGAAGAGCAACGGAATGAGCACAGCAATGAGCGAGACGGTAAGAGAAATGATGGTGAAGCCAATCTGTCCTGACCCTTTGAGTGCGGCCTCCAGGGGTGAGTCGCCTTGTTCGAGAAAGCGGTTGATGTTCTCGATCATGACGATGGCATCATCCACAACAAATCCAGTGGAGATGGTAAGCGCCATCAGAGTCAGATTGTTGAGGCTGTAGCCCAGCAGATACATTATCCCGAACGTTCCCACAATGGAAAGAGGCACAGCCACACCAGGGATGACCGTTGCCGCAACATTTCTCAGGAAGAGAAAGATCACCATCACCACCAGCGCAATGGTAAGCATCAGCTCGAACTGCACGTCCTGCACCGAGGCACGGATGGTCTGGGTACGGTCCGTGAGAATGGCAACCTTGACCGAAGAAGGCAAAGTTCCCTGAAGTTGTGGCAGCAGCTTCTTGATCTTATCCACCACGGTGATGATGTTGGCCCCGGGCTGGCGCTGGATATTCATGATGACCGCCGGGGCCAGGTTCATCCATGCAGCCTGCTTGACGTTTTCCGCGCTATCAATCACGGTGGCCACGTCTGAGAGACGCACCGGCGCCCCGTTTTTGTACGCAATAATGATGGGCCGGTACTGCTCGCTCGAAAGCAGTTGATCGTTGGCCCCAATGGTGTAGGACTGCCGTGGCCCCTCCAGCACTCCCTTGGCCTGGTCAACGTTTGCCTGCCCCAAGGCCG
Source organism: Terriglobales bacterium (assembly GCA_035487355.1). Lineage (NCBI taxonomy): Bacteria > Pseudomonadati > Acidobacteriota > Terriglobia > Terriglobales > Terriglobales bacterium. The sequence continues at coordinate 171,685 of DATHMF010000086.1, forward strand.
TACGCAGGTCTTCCAGACTTAAACCATAGGAAGCGAGTGCCGTTGGATTGGCTTGAATACGAACGGCAGGTTTTTGACCGCCGCTGATTGAGACCAGTCCAACACCGGGCAACTGCGAAATCTTCTGTGCCAGTTGCGTATCGGCCAGATCTTCTACTTTTGATAGGGCCAGTGTGTCCGATGTAAGTCCCAGCGTAATGATAGGCGCATCTGCCGGGTTCACTTTGCTGTAAATGGGCGGGTTAGGCAGGTCGCGCGGCAGATACGTACTTCCGCTATTGATGGCGGCCTGCACTTCCTGCTCAGCTACATCAATGTTCTGGTCAAGATTGAATTGCAGCGTGATGATCGAGCTGCCAAACGAACTCGTGGAGGTCATCTGGCTGAGTCCGGGGACCTGTCCGAACTGGCGTTCGAGAGGCGCGGTCACCGAGGACGTCATGACGTCCGGGTCAGCTCCCGGATAAAAAGTCATCACCTGGATGGTCGGATAATCCACTTCAGGCAAGGCCGAAACCGGCAACTGTTGATAGGCAACAATGCCCACCAGCAGCAGGCCAATCGTCAGCAATGACGTGGCCACCGGCCGCAAAATAAATAATCGTGATGGAGTCATGATGACGCCGGAGTTCCCGAGTCTGCTATTCGCGACGTTCGTGCGCCTGATTGCGGTGTTCCAGATTGGGATCCAGCGCCGCTCTTGCCCTTTGGACCACCGCCGCCCATCTGATAATCAACCTTGCTGTTATTTTGCAGCTTGTCCTGTCCGTCGGTGACGACCAACTCTCCGGGTGCAAGACCGTTTGTAATCGCGGCCAGGTTGCCCTGTGTGAGGCCGACGGAAACGCTCCGCATTTCCGCCGTCTGACTCTCGGTCTTGACCACATACACAAACGTTCCCTGCGGACCATGCTGAACGGCAACGTTAGGGACAACTGTGCTGTTCTTGCGCACCTCTAAAAGCAATTGGACGTTCACGAATTGATTGGGCCACAGGGAGCCATCTTTGTTATCGAACATGGCTTTGAGGCGGCCTGTGCCGGTGGCGGGATCAATCTCATTATCAATAGTCAGCAAAGTTCCTGTGGCCAGCTTGGTTTGGTCGTCGCGGCTGTAGGCTTCTACCTGCAGCGGCGCTTGCTTCAGGTGCTGGGCCACTGCGGGAAGATTATCTTCCGGCAAGGTAAACAGAACCGCAATCGGCTCGACCTGCGTGATAACCAGCAGAGCATTGGGATCAGAGGCGTGCACCATGTTCCCCGAATCAACCAGCCGCAAACCAATGCGGCCGCTTATGGGCGCGATGATATGACAGTAGATAAGTTGCAGCTTGACGTTATCAATCTGCGCCTGATCGGAACGAACCGCCCCTTCCAGTTGGTCCACCAGGGCGTGTTGCGTATCCAACTGTTGTTGCGAGATGATTCCCGCAGGTACCAGCCCGGTAAAGCGGTCGAGATTTAATTTGGCGTCGTGGAGCTGGGCCTGGTCTTTGAACAATTGCGCCTGGGCCTGGCTGAGTTGCACTTCAAATGGGCGCGGATCAATCACCGCCAGCAAGTCTCCCTTTCTGACCTGCTGTCCTTCTTTGAAAGCAACTGTAACCAGTTGCCCATCCACGCGGCTTTTGATGCTGACGGTGTTGGAGGCCGTAACAGAACCAAGACCGGTCAGATAAACCGGCAAATCCTGCCGGCCAGCTTTGGCGACCGTGACAGAAACCGGCCGGGTGGTCGCTGCGCTGGCCTTTTGTTGTGTGGAAACGCTGTTGCAACCTATCCAGGCAAAGCAAATGAAGGAACCAACACTTAATGAAATAAACGTTTTGATCGTTTTATGCATTCTCAGTCATTCTTAGTCACAATTTTAGACATGATAGCTTTTGCTCCAGGTTGTAAGACGCAATCGGCTTCGCGCACGTGACATTTCATTTTGACAATCACCACAGCACAACGTTAGCCGCAAATCAGGTTGCACTCAAATCAGCATGAGACCTCGACAGAAAGCTTGTCAAGCGTAGCCTTTCAGCCTTTACAAAAATTTACTCTTGTTGACCATCTCTTTACCCGACAAGAGCTTACGCGATGTTTGAATGTTCTGCAGCTCAACACGAAGTAATCGTAGCGGAAGAGAAATCGTCTAAATTGTGAAGTATTATCCTTGCGGGCTGCGAATCGAGACATTCACTGATGAGAAGACCCCTCTTTAGATTTGGTCTATCCAGATTTCTGCGCGTGTGCAGACCGGCGCAACTTTGTATAGTTGTGGTTTTGATGCTGGGCACTTTGCTTTCAGCACAGGATTCCTCACCAACCGCTACACCAGCTACTAAAGGTGGCACCATCCATGGCACTGTGAAGTCGGGCAACATGCCGATTCCCGGAGTCGCTGTAACAGCTATCAATCCTCAGACCCGTCAACGATCAGCGGTTACATGGACAGACCTGGATGGCAGCTATTCGCTTCAAGTTTCCGAAGACGGCGAATATTTTGTGCGCACCCAAATGGCAGCTTTTGCTCCTACCTTCGCCAGGGTAACAATCAACGCAGCCAACCGCACCGCGAAAGCGGATTTGGAGATGGTTCTGATGTCTCGCGCCCAGGGACAAGACCCCCGCCAGCAATTAATGCAGCAGATGGGAGCCCAGGGAGGCCGCGGCGGATTCCAGAGTCTTTCTGTGATGCAGGGAGAAGGCGGAAGCGATTCATCATCAACCAGTGCGACGGACGATCCAGCAACGCCGGCCGGCATGCCCACACTTGGAACTGCAGCCAGTACAGCAACCGAGTCGGTGGCAGTTTCCGGAACGACCGAAAATTCCAGTCTGGCGGGGATGAGCACGGATGAGCTTCAGCAGAGAATACAGGAGTTTCGTGACCAGCAGGGCGGGCCCGGAGGCGGAGGAGGCTTCTTCGGTGGCGGCGGATTTGGTGGTGGTGGATTCGGTGGCGGAGGTGGAGGCTTTGGTGGAGGCGGATTCGGCAGCGGCCGCGGACGATTCAACATCAACCGGCCGCATGGCTCGCTTTATTACAGCATCGGCGATTCGGTCTTCAACGCTGCTCCCTATTCACTCAGCGGCCAACCCGGCTCCAAACCAAATTATTTTCAAAATCGCTTTGGAGGAAACCTTGGCGGGCCTCTGAATATTCCCAAAATCTATAAGGGTGGCGACAAGACTTTTTACTTCCTTAATTACACCGGCAATGTGGGCCAAAATCCTTTTGACCAGTTTGCCACCGTGCCCACGCTGGCCGAGCGCAACGGCGACTTTTCCAGCGCAACCATTCGCAGCCGCTCAAACGCGGGATTGCCGGTGCAGATCTTCGATCCCACCACCGCCACGCCTTTCCCGAATAACACGATTCCCACGAATCGCATTAACTCTGCCGCTGCAGGATTGCTGGCTTTCATCCCGCTGCCCAACCTACCGGGCGATGTACAGAATTTTCATCGCATCACCTCGTACACCAACAGCGGCAATGATTTCAATATACGCATCAACCACATGCTGGGAGCGCCGCCAACCCCTCGGCGCAACGGCGCTGGAAACAGAAACGCAACTGGCGGTGATAGAGGAGGCAGGGGTGGGCGTTTTGCCCGCAACAGTATTAACTTTGGACTGGGTTACAGCAACCGCGATAACGTACTCGTGAATGTTTTTCCCGGCATTGGTGGTCACACCACAACGCGCGGCATAAATGCGAACGCGGGTTATACACAGAGTCTGGGCAAAATTAACAACATCCTACGCTTCAATTTCAACCAAAACCGTACCACCACTCATAATCTTTACGCCTCCTCGCAAAACATCGCCGGCAATTTGGGGATCAACGGCGTTTCCCAGAATCCATTCGATTGGGGAGTTCCCGGCATTTCTTTCACGAACTTCGCTGGGATTTCAGACGTAAGACCCCTGTTGCGCCGCGACCAGACATACTCCCTCTCTGACTTCATGATTTGGCCCCACGGCAAGCATACTTTGCGATGGGGCGGAGACATCCGCTGGATCCAGCTCAACACTAAAACTGACAGCAACGCCCGCGGAAGCTTCATCTTCTCCGGTTTCAACACTGCGCAGACTGTACCTGCTACAGGATGCAAAGATGCGCAAGGCCAGCCTGTAAAACCTGTGAACGGCGTTTGCCCTGGTACCGGTTTCGATTTTGCCGACTTTCTGCTCGGCTTACCGCAGCAGACTTCGGCACAGTTTGGGACGAACAATTATCAGTTCCGCGGAAATTCCTGGGACCTGTTCATACAGGATGAATGGCGGGCAACCGGCAATCTAAGTTTTAATCTCGGCCTGCGCTACGAATATATTTCGCCTTACTCCGAGCTGCATAACCAAATCGTCAATTTGATATTCACGCCCGGCCTGGTTACGGTGCTGCCGGTGATTGCCGGGCATCCAGGTCTTCCTAATTCTCTGGTCCGTCCAGACCGTAACAATTTTGCTCCGCGTGTTGGGATTGCCTGGAAGGCATCCGCGCACACGGTAGTGCGCGCCGGCTATGGCATCAACTACAACACAGGTGCTTATGCCAGCATGATTCAGCAGCTCGCCTTCCAGCCGCCTTTTTCTTTCACTCAAACCAATACCGAGTCAGCCACAACTCCTTTAACTTTGCAGAATGGATTCTTTACCCCGCAACCGGGAGCGGTCACCAATAACTACGCTGTAGACCCGAACTACCGCCTGGGATACGTCCAGATCTGGAACATGGATGTGCAGCAGGAGATCACGCCTACGGTAGTCGTCAACTTTGATTACACCGGCACCAAGGGCACGCGGCTCGATATCGTGGAAGCCCCGAACCGTGTCTCTACCGGACTTCTCAATCCGAACGTTCAGCCCTTCCTGTGGGAAACTTCCGTGGGCGACTCGACCGCGAATGCAGCCTCAGTACGCGCGCGCAAACGCCTGCAACACGGAATTTCCATTGGCGGCAGCTATACCTTCTCAAAGTCCATGGATAATGCCTCCAGCATCGGTGGAGGCGGCACCGTGGTGGCGCAAGATCCAAACAATCTGACAGCGGAACGCGGTCTTTCCAGCTTCGACCAGCGCCACCGCTTCAGCGCCGATTATCTCTGGGAGCTTCCCTTTGGGCATGACAAGCACTGGCTAAACCAAGAAGGCGTGATGCGCGACGTTTTTGGCGATTGGCAGTGGAGTGGTGACTGGTCCATCGCTTCCGGTTTCTGGTTCACGCCCCGGGTGGTTGGCAATTTTGCCGACGTGAATCGTGGCACCAACGGCACGTTGCGCGCCAACGTCACCGGACAACCAGTCAGCCTGTCGAATCCCACCATAACCGAGTGGTTCAACACGGCGGCGTTTGTGACTCCACCCAGCGGACAATTCGGGGATGCAAGGCGCAATAGCATCGAAGGGCCGGGCTCGGTCTCCTTCAACATGGCGTTGTCAAAAACATTTCCCATGAGGGAATCGCGCGTGCTTGAATTCCGCGCCCAGGCCTCCAACGTATTCAACACGCCGCAATTTACATCCATTAATACGAATGTAGGATCTCTTACCTACGGTCAGGTTACCAACACGGGATCCATGCGATCCATGCAACTTTCAGCGCGCTACCGCTTCTGACGATAGAGGATAGATGATGATGGCAACCAGACCAATACACTCCAGACCGATACAGATGTCGAACAAAGCTCTGGCCCTTTTCCTGGCCGTTGCTTTGCTGTGCCCTTCTCTGCCCTCCCAGCAAAACACGGGATACACCTTTCACGCCGAAACCGATCTCGTGCTTGTGAATGTGACGGTCCGTGACAAGAGCGGAAATCTTGTGCGCGATCTGAAGCAGGGCGACTTTTCGGTTGTCGAAGATGGCAAACCGCAGCAAGTCGTCTCCTTTGATATAGAGAACACCGACGCACTGCCGCCGGCGAGCGTTGAGCAGGCAAAATTGCTGAGTTCGCAGCCGAATGCGCTCAAGGTAAGGCCCACGGATACACCTGCTACTCAGACTCCCACTCCGGCAAACATGGCTACAGCTCTTAAAGACCGCCGGCTCATCATTCTCTTTTTTGATCTTAGCTCCATGCAGCCTGATGAAATTGACCGCTCGGCAACCGCGGCGGAAAATTACGTGCAAAAGCAAATGCAGCCGGCGGACCTGGTCTCGGTAGTTTCACTCGGCAGCTCTCTGCTGGTAAACCAGGATTTCACCTCTGACCACGACCTGCTGCTGAAGACACTGCGCGGCTTCAATCTAAGCGCTGGCCAGGGGTTCGAAGAAGGATCTACCGGCACCACGGAAGGCACACCTGATACCGGCCAGGCCTTCACCGCCGACGATACTGAATACAACATTTTTAATACCGACCGCCGCCTTGAGGCCCTGCGCTCCATTGGTGAACAACTCGCGCATGTGGACCAGAAGAAATCGGTGATTTATTTCTCCAGCGGCATGAATCGCACAGGAATCGAGAACCAGTCTGAGCTGCGCGCGGCAACCAACGCTGCCGTACGCGCCAATCTTTCCATCTACACCGTGGATATACGCGGGTTGGAGGCAATGCCTCCTGGAGGCGCGGCGCAATCCGCCAGCCTGCGGGGTACATCGGCCTACTCCGGCCGGTCTACTCTGAACCAGTTCGATTCCAATTTTGCCAGCCAGGAAACCCTGGT
>DATHMF010000087.1 GCA_035487355.1 Terriglobales bacterium
TGCCGGCTTACGGCATCGGTGATGACGCCATCCATTTTTCGCTCGGTGGGGGCTTCATCCTTTGCCGCAGGCCGATCGCTCCGCCGCAAATAGAGGATCAGGATCTGGAACAAATAACTGCTGCACAATTCACGAAATAGCGGCTGTTTTTGTTCGCCTTCCCATCGAATGCGCTCGAAAAGATAAGAAATTTCGGCGTCTTCTTCCAAAATGCAGGAAGGCGCCCGGAGCAGCGATTGCCTCAACAGCTTGTCTTTCGCATGGAACTTAATATCCAGCGTCTTGACCAGATCAACCGGATTGAGACCGTGGTATTGATTGGGCTTAATCAGGAACAGTGCAGGTTTGCTGAGATCATAGGCTTGTTCCTGCAGAAAGAAGCGGCCTTCTCCCTGAAGAAAATAGATCATCTGGAAGTAATCATGCTTGTGTCTCTGCAACTTCCAATGGGGCTGGTAGTCAAAACGAGCAGTCCACAGCACTTCTACGGATGCGCTCAGCATAGGTCTCTGGTCATCGTCTCATATTACGAGACACGATTTCTCGCAGTGAAGCATAGTGCGGAGCCATGAGTCCTGTCAATATTTTTCTGGCAAAGTACGCGAACGCCCAAAATATATATCATTGACCGTGCCCGGATACACCAGAGGGTTATCAGCGTATAAAACAGAATGTTTTCAGCAAAACAATTGGTTGAATATCCGGCGTCTGAATAATGATATGTGTGCCGCGCAATTCGATTTTCTTTAGTTGTTCTTTAAGTTCCTTCGTACAACGAGACATCCTATGGGAGAAGTATCTCTACAAGGCAAGGCCCTGATTTTATATCTCTTCGATGTTTGCGAAGAGATCAATCTTGATCAACTGCGCAGCATCCTGGGCACAAAATGCGTGGGGCAAGGGTTGCAGAAGCATGCCGCTTATGAAAATGCCCAGTTCATTCGTCCGCCGGTGGTCGAGGCGCTCGATCCCTTTGTCATTGATGGCAGTCAGCCCATCCAGGGAACCATCAAGTATTACGACTACGGAGTCGTGAGCCTCATCTTTGAGATTCCTTTCCAGGGCGATTGGAGGGCGCTTATTGATCTTTCCAGCCGTTGGATGTCGGAGAGCCGGTTGGAGCAACAGGCCAGCGCCATAGCCCAGGAAAAGCTGAAGGTCGTAGCTGCTGCACTGATCAAACCTTATAAGAACTGGTTGAACGAAGATTATTTCATCTTTGCTGTCAAAGAAGTCCCGGGAAGTTCCACCGCAGCGGAGTTGGTGCGCGCCCATGCTGCTGAAATCGCGCAGATCGTACGCGGCGAAACTTCTCCGCTTTCGGAAGGAGAACAGGCTGAGGTCATACAGTCGAGCATTTCGTATTATCCGAGCGATCTGGCGGTCATCGGCTGGAATGCTGCGTTCATTTATGACACTGAGACCGGCGCGCAAACCGCAATTCAATTGCTGGAGTACGCCAATTCACAGCTCCTGGAATTCCGTCACTACGATGATCTGCTGACGCGGGAGCTGGCCGGGGTATACAAATCGCTGGACCGCAAAGGCAGCGTTTTTGACCGCTGGCGGATGGGCCGCTCTGCATCGCGTCTGCAAACGGTTTTGCTCGACGTTACCGAATTGACCGAGCGCGTGGATAACGCCGTGAAATTTTTAAGCGACATGTTTTCTGCGAGACTGTATCGCCTGGCTGCCGCCAAGGTCGGAGTTCCCGATTACAAGAACCTGGTGCAGGAAAAATTGAAGACAGCAGAGGAGCTATACGGGTTCATGGTAGATGATTTTCACCAAAGCCGGGCCTTTGTGCTGGAGGTGATGGTGGTCATTATTCTGGTTATCGAACTAGTGTATGTTTTTCACGGAAAGGGTTGAGGAGACATGCACAAATGTGGTTCTCGGTGACGATAATGACGCCGAGTTGGCTGAGCGCTGAATGCTAAGTGCTGATTGCTAGATATAGGCGCGCTCAGCCGCCCGCAGCTCGCGGTAGCGGCGGAAAGCGACGCGTTCGTCTTCGAGTCCGAGGAGGGTGCGCAGGTTGCATCCCCGAAAGGTATACTTCAGCATTTTGGGGCCGTTGCGCAGCACGAATCCCGGACTGTGCCGGAGCGCGTTCGGAAAATAGGCAAGCTTGATCCAGCGCTCCTTGCGCCAGCGTAGAAATTCAATTTCCTCTGGCTCCAGATGTTCGGAACGGACGACTGCCGTCGTTCCGTCATATTCTTCTACCCGTTCATTCACCAGCAAGTTGCGCTCGACAAAATCTTTTGTCATGGGCGTGCCCGGGTACGGCGTGGGATGCTGGATGTACGGCCAATCCACGTAGCGGCGGGCAAACTCCAGGTTGGCATTCACGGAATCGCGGGTGTCGCCAGGATTGCCGACAATCAGCCCGCCCACCACATACATCTTGTTGCGGTGTATGTGCTCGATCGCCTTCATGGTTGCGTTGCCGAGAGTCTGCCCCTGCTCGCCGCGTTCGCGGTTCTTGGCGCTGGCCCGCAGGAATTGCAGATCGTCTTCCAGAATGTTTTCAATACCAAGAAAGACGTAACGAAAGCCCGCCCGTCGCATGAGTGGGGCCAGGGTCTCTCCGTGATTGGCGATGGCCGAGGTCATGCCCTGGATGAAGTATTCCACGTCATTGCAGCCGGCTTCGATGATGGCGTGGCAGAGCCCCTCGAAGCGGTGGACGTTCAACGTGATGTTGTCATCCACCAGAAAGAGACTTGTCGCGCCATTAGCGCGCGCGTCGCGAATATCGGCGAGAACGCGCTCGAAGGAGTAGGTATGAAAGTTACGCCCGCGCATGGCGATGATGGAGCAGAAGCTACAATCGTAAGTGCAGCCGCGCGAGGTTTCGATCACGTCAACCTGACGCCCCAGCATGGTATAGCCTTTGAGCACACGCGCTTTGCGGTTGGGCAAGCGAATCTCGTCTCCATCGAGAGAATGCACGGGGCGCGGAGGATTGTGATGCCACACGCCACCCGAGCGGTAGGAAAGCCCTGAGAGGGTGTCGTACGAGCCTCCATTTTCCAGGGCGCGCACCAGCTCACGAAAAGTCAGCTCGCCTTCACCGCGGATGATGAAGTCAATGCCGGCGTCGTCGGTCATATACGGCTCTGACGCCAAGCTGGGATCGTAGCCGCCGACAACGACTTTTACATCCGGTTTCAGCGAGCGAATCAGAGCAATGATCTTAATGGCAGTCTTGCGCTGAAAGGTCATCACGGAAAGGCCAACAACTTGCGGGTCCCACTCACGCACAAGTTTTTCCACGGTCTCGCGCACGCTTCTCTGCGCCAGGATCAAATCGGCAACGGCGACGCGATGGTGCGAGTCAACATTTCCCGCCAGCGATGTTAGAGCGCCATTAGGCATGCGGATGACAATGGAAGGCATGTGCTCGAAGGAGTCAGGCATGGAAAGCAGCAGGATGTTCATTCCAACACTCCTTGCAAGAGATTCGTAATGACTTCAAACCAGAGCCGAAGCAGCGCAGAGATTTGTTTTACCTTACACTGCCGTTAGCCGTGCTGGCAACCGCATAAGTTGCTATTCTTTCGTCAACCATCAAAAAGAGTGGCTGTCACCCACGTCCATGGTTTCCATGTCCTTGTGCCATTCGGCCTCGCTGTGGCTCTTGAGCAGGCGGATGCAACTGTTCCAGCGCAGGATGGAATCATCATTAGCCGGCGGACTGATGGCCTCGGCCTCCTTGAAGCAGCGCAAGGCCTCTTCCACAGTCACTAACAGAGTGTGGGGCGGCCGGCCGGCAGCAAGCTGGGACTTGGCGCGCCGTTCATGCAGGATTCCGGTGTAGTAGAGGTGCTCGTATTTATTGGTAAGTCGGTTGAAAGCCGCTTCGACTTCGGCGTAGCGGTCAGAAGCATGTCCAGTGAACTGGTCGGTGATGGCCAATCCCAGGTTGCGCAACGCGACCTGGTTCTCAGGATCGCTGGCCAGCACGTCGAGACAAATTGATTCGGCCTCTTTGGGTTGGTTGAGTAAACGATAGTGTTCAGCTTTGGCGTTGGCTTCCGCTACGCCGGCCATGGAGATGGATTTCAGCTCGAGTTCCATAACGCCCTCTCGCTTTGTATCAGGGCACGACTTTAATCGTGCCGTTAAGGTCTTCAAAGATGCGGGTTTTAGCCCCCTGAGGTGTAGAGCTCACTACCTCGCAGATTTATGCAACCCGTTCTAGCTTACCGCTTTCTTAATCTTGCGCACCAGTGCAAGCACGGGGTCGTAATATTCATCAACCACCCGCTCTTTCAGGGGAATAATGGCGTTATCGGTGATGTGAATTTCCTCGGGGCAGACCTCGGTGCAGCATTTAGTAATGTTGCAGTATCCCAGGCCTAATTCCTCTTTCAATAATTGCGTGCGCGAGACGCTATCCAAAGGATGCATCTCCAATCCGGCGATGCGCACGAAGAAACGCGGTCCGGCAAACTGTTCTTGTTTATTGTGATCGCGCAACACGTGGCAGACGTTCTGGCAGAGGAAGCACTCGATGCACTTGCGGAACTCCTGCACGCGGTCAATGTCACGCTGGTACATCTTCCAGTCTGTGCCCGGGCTAGGAGTGAAGGCCGGGATCTTTTTGTTCACGCGGTAGTTGAATGAGACGTCAGTCACCAGGTCTTTGATAACGGGGAACGATTTCATCGGGGCAATGGTGATGGGTTCGTTCAAGGGAAGCGCGTCCATACGGGTCTTGCAGGTAAGACGCGGCTTGCCGTTGACCTCGGCGGAGCAAGATCCACACTTGCCGGCCTTGCAGTTCCAGCGGACGGCCAGATCGGAAGCCTGATGCGCCTGCACGTAGTGCAGAGCGTCGAGCACGACCATGCCGGGCGCAATAGGTACGCGGTATTCGACAGGGGCGCCGCCGTTGCTGTCGCCGCGAAAGATTTTCAGTGTGGCCTCGGCGGCGTTGGAGCTCGTTGTTGCCGGGTTTGGAGATTGTGTTGTTGTTGCCATTGATTGTTTCTCTTTGTGCCGCAGGGGCTAAAGCCCGTAATTTTTATTCTCGTTACGCATGGTGAAGCCATGCTCTTCCACGATGATTCCTAACTTTTCTGTGTTACAGCAGGCTTGCTCTCCGCTGGTTTCGTCTCCGACAAAATCTGTTTCAACTCTTCCGGCATCTCGGGCAGCGGCGACTGCCGCAGACGCATGGTGTCGCCATCACGCTGGATGATGTTGTTCTTCTTGCCCCATTCGGCGTCGAGTCCGGCGTAGTCAATGCGGCTGTGCGCTCCCCGGCTTTCCTTGCGGGCAATGGCGCTGCGCGTAACGGCTTCAGCCACAGTGAACATATTTTTCAAATCGCGAGCCAAGTGCCATCCCGGATTAAACATGCGTGAGCCTTCCACGCGAACTTTAGCGGCCCGCTGTTTTAGTTTTTCCAACTCGCTCATCGCGCGCTGCAGGTCTTCTTCCACGCGGAAGATGCCGACCAAGTTCTGCATGGTCTCCTGCAAATCATGGTGAACGGAATATGGATTCTCACCGTCTGTCCGCTCAAAGGGTGCCAGCATTTCGCGCTCGGCTTCGGCCACTTGCTGTGGATCAAGGTTGAGTGCAGAAGCTTTCTTCGCATATTCGGCAGCACCCTCTCCCGCGCGGCGTCCGAAGACCAGAAGGTCAGAGAGGGAATTGCCACCCAGGCGGTTGGCGCCGTGCAGCCCGGCGGCAGCCTCACCGGCAGCGAAGAGTCCCGGTACGGTAGATTGCGCGGTCTCGGCCTCTACGCGAATCCCACCCATCATGTAATGACATGTCGGACCGACTTCCATGGGGCCAGAGGTGATATCAACATCGGCCAGCTCTTTGAACTGGTGATACATGCTGGGCAGCTTGCGCTTCACGTATTCAGCCGGCTTGTGCGAGATATCGAGATAAGCGCCGCCGTGCTCGCTTCCCCGGCCTTCGCGCACCTCTGTATAAATGGATCGTGCGACTACGTCGCGGGTGGAAAGCTCCATGCGCTGCGGATCGTATTTTTCCATGAAGCGCTCACCCAGCTTGTTGCGCAGGATACCGCCCTCGCCGCGCACGGCTTCGGTCACCAGGATGCCTTGCACGCCTGGAGGCCATACCATGCCGGTGGGATGGAACTGGACGAACTCCATATCCATCAGTTCGGCTCCGGCATCGTAGGCCAGAGCCATGCCGTCGCCGGTGTACTCCCATGAATTGGATGTGACCCGCCATGCCTTGCCGATGCCACCTGTAGCAATCACGATGGACTTGGCC
>DATHMF010000088.1 GCA_035487355.1 Terriglobales bacterium
ATTGGAGTTTGCCGCCACAAAAGCGTATCCGCTCTTGGGGGTAGCAGGGACTGCGTTCCCAAGTGCATAGTCAATCAAGCATGCATTTGTGCTGGGCGGGATTGTGCCGGTTGGGCAACCTGCCGCCGGGGACGCCAAGGAGCTGAGATTGGGGGCATAAGAGCCAAATGAGGTCTGATACTGAATATCAGCCGTAGCGATGGTACGTGTGGCCGCCGCCGCTGCAGATTCGTTGGCCGAAATCCTGGCGCGAATCAAGTTAGGAATTGCGATGGCTGCAATGATCAGAATGATCGCTACCACAATCAACAATTCAATTAACGAAAAGCCTTTTTGTTTTTTCATAATCCTTAAGTTTCCTTTTCCCGAGAAATTTGGATGCCACTTACTCTAGAATTTTTTTAGCCGACTACCTTGTGGAGCACTTTGCGTACCACATTTACCGACCAATTATTGAGCGACAGTGCTGAGTGAAAGTCGTTTTCATTCAATCACTTACAGAAAACCTTCAATTAAGTTCATTCCAAATATTCAGTGAGATTCGACCGAGAATATTGACTATATGCATAAAGTAACAAAAAATGTCGTGCTAAATGACAGAAAACGTCACCTTGCGTCAACAAGGAGCAAACCCTTAATTGTGGGGTTTCTTTTGATCAAAATTTTGCGTCTGTAAAATGGAATCTATGTTGTGTTGTGCCATGACTAAATTTGGCGATGCTGTGAGTGCAGCGCGGTAGGCTTTCAGAGCTTCCGGTAACTTGTTTTCATCTTGCAGAATTCTGCCCATCCAAAAATATGCTAAAGCATCCTGCTGAACCTGGAGTGCTTGGGTAAAAAGGCCCATTGCCTCATCTGTTTTTTTTTCCGAATATAAGATTACGCCGAGGTTTACATAGGCTTGAGGACTTTCAGTATTCAACTTGATTGCAGCACGATAATTAGCCTTGGCTTGCTCAACCTGGTGCGTTTGAGAGAATGCCAGTCCAAGGTCAAAGCGTGCCTTTGCGGCCAAAGTTTGATTGCCAGTCCAATATAAACAAAGTCCGTATTCAGGTATGGCTTGATCAGGTTTGCCTTTCTGCAAAAAATAACGGCCGAGATTATAGTGGACTTCCGCGTCTTGTGGATTAATCACCTCGGCGGCATAAAAATGCGGCGCTGCCTCATCTAATCTTCCCGAGTTTGCGAGAGCTGTTCCTAAGTTGTTATGGGCAATAGGATTCCGTGGCGAGTTTTTGAGGATATTAGTAAACAAAATAAAGTCATCGTGCCACTGAATTATTTGATGACGTGCAGCAAGAGAAATAACAATGAGTATGCAAATTGCAGCCACACTCAAGGCATGCTGGAGAAATTTGCGGCCCATGGCCCATTCTGCCGCGCTCCAGACAATCATGAGGAATATTGCAATCAAGGGCACATAGGCATAGCGATCGGCCATGGATTGGCCTCCCACTTGAACAAGCCCAATCACCGGAACCAGCGTACCTAAATACCAAAGCCAGCAAACCAGCAGATAACGCCGGTCTCTTGCCTTTAAAACAATTGCTGTAATAACGGCAATGAGCAATGTAGCCACCGTCAGTTGCCACCATGGGTAACCATGAGTTGGTATTGGGTAAAAGACCGCCAAATTCTGCGGCCAAAACATCTTCACAATGTAATCCGCATAGGCAAAAAGCGCATTGAAGATACGCGCTCGCAGCGGAATGGCAGATGCCGGCGCCAGTGCCCCGCCAGATTTTTGAGCGATGACGGTGATGACAGAACTTGCGACCGATAGCAATATCAAGGGAACTTTTTCAAGAATGAGCGCAAAGAAATCCTTAGATTGAGGGTTCGAGTCCTGGCTGTGCCCCAACCTCATTCGTTGAAGTGGCCAGTAATCCAGCAGTAATAGCACAAATGGCAGAGTCACAAGCATCGGCTTCGCCATCAAGCCCAGAGCAAACAAGACAACCACTACCAGATAACGCTTCCAGTTGACGTTGCGCGCATACCAACCGTAGACCCAGATTGTCAAAAGCCAGAATAATGTGCTCAATACGTTTTTCAATTCGGCGACCCAGGCCACCGACTCAACGTTCAGCGGGTGCAAAGCGAAAAGAGCCGCCACAAATGCACTCCGCCATAGAGCACCGGTCCCGCGGTGGAGCAGGAGAAACAAAACAACGACATTGATGACATGCAAGAGAAGATTGGTGAAATGGTGTCCTGCGGGATTAAGGCCGAAAAGTTGACAATCCAGCAGGTAGAAAATCCAAGTTAGTGGGTGCCAATTAGCAACTGAGGTGGTCTTGAAAGACCAAATGACATTCTTCCAACTCAGGCCTTGTTGCACCCGTAGGTTCGAGGTCACATAGGCAGGGTCGTCATAGTTAATAAACTTGTGTTCCTTGAGCGGTGCATAAAGTAAGAGTGTAACTGCGATTAAGAGTAATGAGACCAGGAGTTTTTGTTTGCGGACAGAAGCAAAAAGTCCACCTTCAGGTACAGGTAAGTCTTGCCGGCCGAAAAGCCGATATTTCGAATGTGGAGAAGAAGTATCCTGTTCTTTTGCAATGGTAGTGTTCAACCCTGGACTCCTGTGATAAAACTTGCAGCTATAGCTTGAGGGAGTGACGTTTTGCTGAACGGTAAAAGGATTATAACCGTAATGCCGGCGTATAACGCCGCAAAAACCCTGGAACGGACCTATCGCGAGGTGCCGTTGGAGGTCGTGGATGAAGTCATTCTCGTGGATGACGGCAGCTCCGACGAAACCGTAGCCAAAGCCCGCGAACTTGGCCTCACTACATTTGTTCATAAAGTGAATCTGGGGTATGGACGGAACCAGAAAACCTGCTATCGTGAGGCGCTGCGCCGCAATGCCGACATCGTCGTCATGGTGCATCCCGATTATCAATACTCTCCCAAGCTCGTCGTCTCTTTGGCAGGGATGATTGCCTACGGAGAGTACGATGTCGTTCTGGCATCACGCATCCTGGGCAAGGGGACGTTAAAAGGTGGAATGCCGCTTTATAAATATGTAGCCAACCGTTTTTTGACCGCATTTCAGAACATTCTCATGCGGCAGAAGCTCTCGGAGTATCACACGGGCTACAGGGCATTTTCCCGTGAAGTATTGTCCACACTCCCACTGGAGGAAAATACCGACGACTTTATCTTTGATAATGAAATGCTGGCCCAAGTGTCTTATTTCGACTACCGGATTGGAGAAATATCCTGCCCGACAAAGTATTTTGCCGAGGCCTCTTCCATTAACTTTCGTCGCAGCGTAAAGTACGGCTTCGGAGTGCTGGCCACCTCCATGCAGTACCGCTTGCAGAAGATGCACCTTGGGAACTTCAGAATCTTCAGTACGGTCGGCCGTAAACTGTTTTTGGATTATTACGAGGAAGTTGCCCGATAACCTTGTCCACCGACTCTCCATCTCTTCCTGCGACACAACCGAAGAACCTATGCTGCAACGCATGCGGAGGAACTCTCGCCCAAAAATTTTCCAGGGTCATGGACCCGGGCAGCGGAGAAAAGTTTTCCATTTTGGCCTGCAGCAGTTGCGGGTTGGGCCACACCCACCCAGTTCCTGGGAATCTGGGAGCTTACTACGATGTCAGCTATCACGGTGGAAGGCACAGTTTTACTGCCCGTTATTGCGCACAACGACGAGTACGGTTGCTCACGCAAATTGCTGGAGCAGGGAAGGGCAGAAGTATTCTCGACGTTGGTTGTGGGGACGGCACCTTCTTGCTGCACGCCCGCTATGCAGGATGGAACGTTACCGGCACGGAGATGAACGCTTCATTGGCTCGTAGCGCAGGACTGGCGGTCGAGACGGACCTGACGGCTGTAGAAAAACGCGCGCCCTTTGACTGTATTACCCTATGGCACAGCCTGGAGCACATGCAGGACGCCCATGCCACGATTGATTTTTCACGAAAGCTGTTAAATCCACGTTCTGGCCTATTGCTGCTGGCTGTCCCTGATGCCGGTGGTTTGCAGGCGCGATGCTTTGGTGATCGCTGGTTTCATCTGGATGTTCCCCGGCATCTGTACCATTTCACATACCAGTCATTGCAGAAGCTGCTCGATTCCACGGAGTTCAATCTGCTGCGAAGCTGGCACCAGGAGTTTGAATACGATTTATTGGGATGGACACAAAGCATTCTCAACCGATTGCTGCCGACGCCCAATTTATTCTTTCATCAACTGACGCATCGCAAGAATGCGGCAGGTGCGCTCCAGCGGGGGACAAGCTGGCTGGGTGGGGTTGCGTTTTCTGCAGGGGCGCTTCCTCTGCTGGCCCTGGGAACTTTAATTCGGCAGGGAGGAACGTTGATTATTGCAGCGCAGATTCGAGATAATAATTGCCCCGGCTGAACCTCAGGAATAGGTAGAATATTTTTGACAAGATTTCTTATAATAGTGCCGCACTCTATTCCGTTTCGGAACCAAATATGCCAGCGATTGAAATTCTAGGGTTTCAGAAGAATTACACCGTGGGCTTTTGGCGGAAGCAGCAAAAGACCGGTCTTGAGCCTCTTTATCTCAGCGTAGAGCAAAACGAAGTTTTTGGCTTTCTGGGGCCCAATGGAGCCGGCAAAACCACGACCCTGAAACTGCTGGTGGGATTGATATTTCCGACCGAGGGGACAGCAAAAATTCTTGGTATGGATTGGCGCGATCCCAAAGTCAAAAGCATGATCGGCTTTCTTCCTGAGCAGCCCTACTTTTACGACCACCTTAGCGCACCCGAGCTGCTGGAGTATTTTGCCTGGCTTTCGGGCGTTCCCGCGGCTGAGCGCAAGCGCCGCGTGGACGCGGTTCTGGAGCGGGTGAGGCTTGCGGATGTGGGCAAGTTGCAGCTCCGAAAGTTTTCCAAAGGCATGTTGCAACGGGTTGGCATAGCGCAGGCAATCCTGCACGATCCGCAGGTGGTAATTCTGGATGAGCCCATGTCGGGGTTAGATCCCGTCGGCCGGCGAGAGGTCCGGGACCTTATTAACACCCTGAAAGATGAAGGCAAAACGGTGTTTTTTTCCACCCATATTCTCGCCGATGCCGAATCGCTCTGCGACCGCGTAGCGGTGATTCATAAGGGCGAGCTGCGAGGTGTAGGCGTGGTTTCGGAGCTCGTAACCAGCGCCGAAAAAGCGAATCAAACGGAAATCCTCTGGGCCGGCGGTGAGACAGCACTGCCGGCAATCAAGGCCTTGGGAGCGGAATGCAAGATCCATGGCCCTACCACGCACGCCATTGTGCCAGTAGCGGAACTCGACCGGGCGCTGGAAATTATCCGCAATTCTCGCGGGCAGATTATTTCTGTTAACCCTGTGCGTTCCAGTCTGGAAGACTACTTCATTCAGCAAATCGGAGAAAAGCCCCAATCTGCACTGGAGGTCGCACGATGACCCAGCGTATTGCCGCCATTGCTGCGAATACCTTTCGTGAAGCCGTTCGCGACCGGGTGCTTTACAACTTGATCTTGTTTGCGCTCTTGCTTGTAGCTGCGGCAGTTCTTTTCGGCCAGATTTCACTGGATATCGAGCGAATTGTAGTCATCAACCTGAGCCTGACTTCCATTTCGATTTTTGGCGTTGTCATTGCGATTTTTATCGGCACTCAACTGGTTTCCAAGGAAATTGAAAAGAAGACGCTCTATACCGTCCTGGCGCGGCCAGTCCGCAGATGGGAATTTATTATCGGCAAATTTTTTGGACTCATTGAAACCCTGGGAGTGAATACGTTCTTCATGGCATTGGGTTTTTATGCCGCACTTTTCTATGTCTCTCACGGCCTTCACCCATCAGATTTAAATATCCTGCTGGCAATTTATTTTATTGTGCTGCAATTCGTCATTGTCATCGCTCTTGCGCTTCTGTTCTCCTCTTTTTCGACCCCTATTTTTTCCGCAATTTTCGCATTTGCGTTGTTTGTCATCGGCACCTTCGCCGATGATTTGAAGAATTTCGCCAAACTTTCCGAGGGAACGGTGCATTGGGTCATAGCCGGGGTGGCTTATGCGTTACCCAATTTCGGTTCTTTAAATGTAATTTCGTCGGTGGCGCATGATCAACCCATCACCTTCGCACTTTTTGCGAATAACACCCTGTATGCCGCACTGTACTCGTGCGCGGTTGTGTCTGGGGCTGTTCTCATCTTCGAGCGCCGAAACCTCAAATGAAATCCAGAAGGCCAAATGCATTTTTTTCAGTTTTGCTGGTGGTATGCTTTGCCGGGTCGATGCTGGTGGAGAGCAGACTAGACCAACTGCGGCCAGCGGCCACTCTGGAAGAGGTGTTGTATATACCCTCCTCAAAAGTCGTGAAGCGAATGAGTGTGGGATTTGAGGGGCTGGTTGCTGATATTTATTGGACGCGGGTGGTGCAGTACTTTGGGGCCAAACATATTGAGAACGCCAGTCAGTATAAGTTGCTGTATCCGTTGTTGGATATGGCTACCGACCTGGATACTCACTTGATCCCGGCTTATGAATTCGGCTCTATATTTCTGACGCAACCCCCGCCACGGGGGGCCGGCGAACCGCTCAAGGCAGCGGCCCTGTTGCAAAAGGGAATCCGGGAAAACCCCGATTCCTGGAGGCTGTATCAGGGGCTCGGCTTTATTTACTACATGGAACTCAAGGACTACCCGGCGGCAGGACGAGCTTTTGAACAGGGTTCAAAGATCCCCGGTGCGCATCCTTTTTTAAAAGTCATAGCAGCGAGAACTCTGCAAAAAGGCGGTGATTACCAAACCGCCCAAATGTTGTGGCAAGCCGTTTATGAAAGCTTCAATGATGGTCTGATTCGTGATAATGCCATCAAGCATCTGCGGGCATTGCAGGTAGACCAGGATGTCTTGCAACTTGAAGCTCTTGCCCGCACTTATGCAGCCCGAACAGGGCACCTTCCTGCCGGGTTTAACGAACTCGTTGCCGTCCATGTGCTCCCGAGCGTCCCTAGGGATCCCCTGGGGTATCCCTATGAGCTGTTTCCTGACGGGCACGTGATGGTAGAGTTTTATCGTGAGCTTCCCTTTATCACCCAGGGCCTGCCTCCAGGGCAGCAACCAAGTGATATGGACTTAAGCACTAGGGGCAAGTAAGCTGCATCCAAATCATGCATGTACAGAATTGAGCCGAAATTCTTCTGGAAGGTGCTGGTCTTAGCTGGGTTGTTCTGCGGAACGGCCGTCCTAAGCCTTGCCCAGATGCCAGTTTCTGAATTTGCGGCCCACGTGGATGACCATTACAACCGCATGCATACTCTGCGGGCGAAGTTCGCGGAAGAGTACCAAGGCGCCGGTTTGACGCGCTTGGAGAAGGGCACACTTATCCTGAAGAAGCCCGGGAAAATGCGCTGGGAGTACAACTCTCCCCGTCCCAAGCTTTTCATCACGGATGGTAAGACCGCTTATTTTTATGTCCCAGGAGAGCAACAGGTCCGCAAGACAGAGGTCAAGGCACTGGATGACGTGCGCTCGCCATTGCGTTACCTGTTAGGCAAGACCAGGCTGGAAAAGGAATTGACGGGCCTCTCGTTTGCAACCGATGAAACACCAATAACAGCGGGCCACAGGATGTTGCGGGGTGCCCCAAAATCTATGGGCGATCAGATTTCCGATGTGTTGCTCGAAATCACTCCTCAATATGAAATTGTTCGCATTGTCATTCATGAGAATGACGGCTCAAGGACAGAATTCCGCTTCGAGAACCTGGAAGAAAATGCGGAAGCAGGCGATTATCTGTTTGATTTCAGCCCACCCCATGGAGTCGAGGTTCTCGAGGGCAACAGCCTTGCTCCCTAGACAGTGCTAAACTTGGAGTAATTTTCTATGCCCGAATTTCTGGTTAAGCTGGCCGATGAGCGTGGCCATGTGACCGAGCAGGTAGAAAGCGCTCACAACGAATCTGAAGTCCGCGACCGTTTTTCACAGCGGGGGTTGTATATTCAATCCATCCGCTCCCGCGGCCTGCTGGCCGGAGGAAAGGTCAATTTTTCCCAGCGCCGGCGCATCAAGCTCCAGGAATTCGTTGTTTTCAATCAGCAATTTTATACGCTCATTCATGCCGGCTTACCTATTTTGACTGGGCTCAAACTGCTGGCGCAGCGGCAAAGGAACCCTTATTTCCGGTCGCTCCTGGAGGATGTCCGCTTACGTGTGCAGGGAGGAGAGCCACTTTCAGCCGCCTTTACGGCACAGAAAGTGTTTCCCCGTATTTACACGACAACCCTGCTGGCAGGTGAAAAGAGCGGAAACCTGGAAGAAGTGCTGATGCGTTATATCTCGTACCAGCGGGTAACATTAACGATTCGCAAGAAGCTGCTTTCGTCTTTGGTCTATCCGACGCTTCTGATCGTGGCGGTCACTGTGGTCCTGACTTACCTCATCACCTTTGTTGTACCCAAATTCGGTGAACTCTACGGGCAATTGGATGCCCAACTCCCGGCCATTACAGTTTTCATGTTGAATCTTGGCACGATAGCCCAAAAATATTTTTGGATTATTGGATCTGCTGTCGCCTTCCTCATTCTGTTTGTAATGCGATGGAGAAAAACACAGTCTGGGGCAGAGCGCATTGACCGCCTGCGTCTCAAGCTGCCGTTTCTGGGCGAGATCTGGCTGAAATACCAGATTGCCATGTTTTCCCGGACCCTGGCGACGCTCCTGGCCGGCGGCTTGCCCCTGGTTACCTGTCTTGAGACCGCTGCCGGTTCTATGGAAAGCAGGCTGATCGCGAATGCGGTTTCTGACGTAACCGTCAAGGTGCGGGAAGGGCAACCCTTGGCCAGCAGCCTGGAAAGCACTAAAGTATTTCCCGATATGGCGGTAGAGATGATTGAGGTGGGAGAGTCCACAGGAGCTCTGCGGCCCATGTTGAATTCGGTCGCTGAATTCTTTGAAGAAGATGTGCAAACTACTATGGCTGCGGCCATGTCACTGATCGAGCCTGTTATTTTGATCGGAATGGCCATTATCGTGGGCGGTGTGCTGATATCCTTGTACATGCCCATCTTTAGTCTCGGAGCCAATGGCAATCTTGGACACTAAAACTACGGTGTTTGCTTTAAGGTTGGTCTTTTATGCCAGATAACAAATCTTTGTTCGTCAACGGTGTGGCTGATGGAATGATCCTCACCGGAAGTGCTGACGAAGAATACTCGCGCGCACACGACCTGGCGCGCCGCTACCGCAGCGAGTTCATTGATCTTCGTAATTTCCATATTCAGCACGAGTTGTTCCGTTCGATCCCGGTGGATTTAATGTTCCGCTACAATTTCGTGCCCCTGGAAAATCTCTCCGATGGGCGGCTGGCCATCGCCATGGCTGATCCGAGCCGGCTGATGATGATTGATGAGATCGGGCTGCTGCTGGGCAAGCCCATCCTCACTAAGGTGGCCACGCTCTCGCAAATCAACGACATTCTGAAGAAGACCGAGCAATCGCAGCGTGTGCTGGAAGAAGCCGGCGAAGGATTTGCCCTGGATGTCATTCGGGACAGCGAAAATGGAGATGAAACCATCTCCATCGAGAGAATCACTGCCGATGAGGACATGAGCCCCATCATCCGGCTCGTGGATACTACGATCTTTACCGCACTGCAGCGTCGGGCGAGTGATATTCACATCGAGACCCGGGATGATTCCGTGGTCATCAAATACCGGATTGACGGCGTGCTGCAGCAGGCCATGCAGTCGATTGCCAAGGAGCACCATTCCACCATCATTTCCCGCATCAAGGTCATGAGTGAACTCGATATCTCTGAGCGCCGCGTTCCCCAGGACGGCCGCTTCCGCGTGCGATACAGCGGGCGTCCCATTGATTTTCGTGTTTCTATCATGCCCTCGATTCATGGCGAGGACGCTGTGCTGCGCGTGCTCGACAAGGAATCCATGAGTGAGAAGTTCCGCAATCTTACCCTGGATGTTGTGGGTTTCAGCGCTGAAGATATCAAGCGCTTCCGGATGTTCATCGCAGAGCCCTATGGCATGGTGCTGGTCACCGGCCCCACGGGCAGCGGAAAAACCACTACGCTGTATGCTGGGTTGAACGAAATCAAGACCGACGAAGACAAGATCATCACGATTGAAGATCCGGTGGAGTACCAGATTCGCGGCGTCACCCAGATTCCGGTGAACGAGAAAAAGGGCCTCACATTTGCCCGCGGATTGCGTTCCATTTTGCGCCACGACCCCGATAAGATCATGGTCGGCGAGATTCGCGACCAGGAGACAGCGCAGATCGCCATACAGTCGGCGCTCACTGGCCACCTGGTTTTCACTACGGTACACGCTAACAACGTAGTGGACGTGCTGGGGCGATTCATGAATATGGGCGTGGACCCTTACAACTTTGTCTCTGCGCTCAACTGCATTCTGGCCCAGCGGCTGGTGCGCATCATCTGCGATTCCTGCAAGACCCCGGTGCGCTATCCGGCAGATGTCCTGGAGGCCAGCGGGCTCAATCAACCGGAGTGGCGTGATTTTAGCTTCTCCGAGGGGCCTGGCTGCATTGAGTGCGCTGGAACCGGCTTCAAAGGCCGTACAGCGATCCATGAGCTTTTGGATCTGAGCGACCGCATCCGCGAGATGATTCTTTCCCGCAGGCCCAGTTCGGAAATCCGCAAGGCGGCCCACGAGGAAGGCATGCAATTCCTGCGCGAATCGGCTTTGGCTAAGGTCAGAGCTGGAATTACTACCCTGAAAGAAATCAACAAGGTCACCTTCATCGAGACATCACGCTAAATGGCAACTCGCACATCCAAGAACGCGCGTCCTACGCTGGCATGTGAAATTTGCAGCGATCGTGTGGTAGCTGCCCGCGTCAACGAAGGTGGACAGCATATCGAAATTCATACATCACGCGCTCTGCCTCCGGGAATACTGACGCCTTCGCTTACCGGGAAAAACATCAACGATACCGGTACCCTCAGTGCTGTGCTGGCAGATGCGCTGGGGGCGCTCAGCGGACGGCTCCGGGACGTGATCGTGGTCCTTCCCGACCCGGCGGTTCGGGTGATTCTGCTGGATTTTGATGCACTACCGGATTCGTACGAAGAAGCCGTGGGTGTGATTCGTTTTCGCCTGCGCAAGTCATTGCCTTTTGACGTGGAAAAGGCTGTCATCTCGTATCATGTTGACCGCTCGGCAGAAGGCCTGAAGGTTGTGGCCGCAGTGGCCTTGACCAGCGTGGTTGAAGAATACGAATCGGCATTGGTGCAAGCCGGTTACGCTCCGGGTATTGTGGTGCCCTCCAGCCTGGCTTCGCTGGGAATTGTGGATGCCAGTCGCCCCACACTCGTGATCAAGACTTCGGAATCCATGACAACCCTGGCCATCGTGGATGCGAAAACCTTACGCTTGTTCCGCAATATGGACCATGCAGTATCGGAGGCGATGGAAGCCGGCCGTCTGGTCGAAGACATTCATCCTTCCATGGTATTTTTTCAGGATAATTTCGGCTCCGAGGTGGAACGCGTGCTGGTAGGTGGAAATATTTCTGCCGCGGAAATTGCCCCGGTGTTGCAATCCAGTTTGACAGTGCCTATCGAGGAGTTGGTTCCTGAACGTTACGTCAGCGGCGGCCTTTCCGGCGGGACATCAGCTTCGTTTCTGGCCGGAGTGGCAGGAGCTTTGCTTTCCTAATATGCGTTTGAACATCAATCTCGCTTCACACCCGTATGAGGACGCAGGTAATTTTTATCGCCGTTGGGGAGCAGCTTTGGGGTTGCTGGCGCTGGTGACAATTGTATTGATCGCGGTTGCCATCCACGAATGGACGAGCACGCGCTCCATCTCAATACAGATTGCAGCCATTCAAAAGCAAATCAGCGACCTGGATGACGAAAAAAATCAGGCGCGAGTTATCCTGAACCGCCCGGAAAACCGCGGTACGCGCGATCGAGCGGCTTTCGTGAACGGGCTCATTGCCATAAAGTCTTTTGCCTGGTCGCAGGTCTTTTCAGACATGGAGACCCTCATGCCGACGCGGGTGCATATTGTTTCCATCGAGCCCAAACTGGATAAAGAAAGCCAAATCGAGGTAACAATCACGGCGGCGGGCGACTCCCGCGACAAAGGCATTGAATTGCTGCAGAATCTGGAAAAGTCGCGCTATTTCCGCAATGCGATTCTGCGTATAGAAAACACACAGCAGCCCCAGCCTGGCGGTGACACCATGAAATTTGAGCTGCGCGCGTATTACGTTCCACAATTACACGTGCCCGAGAAAGAAAAAGGACCACACAGCAGCAAGCCTGCCGTGGGCAGCAAAACTCCCGCCGGTAACAACCATACTGTAATTTCCGCCAACCGGGGAAATGGTGCAGAATAGAATGCCGAACCTGAAACAAACCCGCGAACGCATGCAAGCTGTCATGATCGGCTTGCTGGTGGTCGATGCCATCGTAATTGCCTTTCTGTTTTCGCCTCTGACAAGCCCTCCCGAGATCAGGAAACATGATCTTGAACAAGCCCAAAACGATCTTCAGCTCAAACGCAAAGAATACGAGCCGCTGATGGGCATGGACGAAAAGCTCAAGAATGCGGAGAAGCAGTTGAATACTTTCTACAAAGACCGCTTGCCGGAGAAAAACTCTGCCATCCCTACAGAATTGGGCAAGCTGGCTGAACAAAGCAAGATACGGATCACGCAGGCATCCTACGAAAACAAACCGTCTGACATGCCCAATCTGACCGAAGTTGATATCGGCGCCAATCTTGAGGGAGATTACACAGGACTGGTTAAGTTCATTAATGGCATGGAACGCGACAAGATATTTTTTATCGTGGAAAGCGTCGGTCTGTCCGGTGACCAGGGCGGTGGGGTCAAACTGGCCCTGAAAGCACAGACATTTTTGAAGAGTTAAGCTGAATCAACATGAAACTAGGCGCGGATAATCCGAAGAAGGTCATCATTACAGCCGGGCTGATGGTTTTTGCACTGGTCCTTTTTGTCTACATGGTCTTCGATAAGGGCTCGCCGGCAACTGCCTCGGCATCGAACGCGAGCCAGCCCGGAGCAAGCACGCCCGCTACGGAGTCACGTCTGGCAGCGCACAAGGCGGCCGTAAAGTCGCGGGTGGGCGATAGCCTTGATCCTTCTTTGCGAACCGATCTATTGCTTGCAAGCGAGGGTGTGGTCTACAACGGAACCGGCCGCAACATTTTCAAAGCCGAGCCCGATCCCCCTGTCGTTGCAGTGGCGCCGGTATGCGCTCAGCCGGGAGGGCCGAGCCGTGGAATGCGATGGTGCCAGCCTCTTGTCGTGCCTGGGCGTCCGAGGCCGCCGGATATCCCATTGAAATTTTTTGGTTTTGCCAACAAACCAGGGGAACCGAAAAAGGCCTTTCTGTCGCAAGGGGATGATATTTTTATCGCCAGCGAAGGTGATATCGTGGACCGCCGCTACAAGATCGTGCGCATCACTGCCACATCGGTTGATATTGAAGACGTGCTGAATGAAAACACGCAGACTATTCCATTGACAGAGAAGCTGACGTGAGGCGTTTGTGGCCAATTCCGGGAAAGGTGGTGCGGAAACGCGGTGAGCGCGGCTACGTCATACTGGTGATTCTATTCATGTTGGCTTTGCTTACTCTGGCGATCGTGGAGGCAGCCCCCGCGGTTGCTGTGGACATGAAGCGGACGCAGGAAGAGGAGCTAATCCACCGTGGCGATCAATATGCCCGTGCCATCAGGCGTTTTTACAGAAAATTCGGCCGTTATCCCAACAGCGTCGATGAGCTCAAGGACACCAATCATCTTCGCTTTCTACGCCGCGAGTACAAAGACCCAATTACGGGCAAGGAATTCAAGTTGCTGCATCCGCTGGACGTTAATTATCAACCCACAGGGTTTTTTGGCAAAAGCCTGACCCAAAATGGCACGAATAACAACGTTGGTAATAATGTCAGTCCCAATAGCATTCCTCCTATAACGCCTCCTATCCCGAATCCGGTTACCAACGGTACTCTTGATGCCAGCCAACCCGGTACGCAGCCCACTGGACAGGGAAACCAGCCGGGGAACCAGCCACAGACGGGATCTCAAACGGACAGCAATGGATTAAAGCCAGGGCAAATCTTTGGCGGTGGGCCGATCGTGGGGGTTTCCAGCACGAGCACCAAGGCTTCTATCAAGGAAGTGAACGGCAAGGACCACTATAACGATTGGCAGTTTTTCTACGATCCACGAATGGATGTGGCAGTAGGGCAGCAAATGTTCCAGCAACAGAACATAAATAACAATACGAAATAATAGGAACAATTCCATTAACAACACCAGGAACCCTCAATAACCACACTAACGGCGCTTTCTGGCGTCATTTCACGTGATCAATAAATTCAATAAATAAAAAGCCCCGCGCCAGGGCGCAGGGCTGAATTCTGTTTTTCTTATGCTGATTACACGTTGAATGAGGAGCCGCAGCCGCAAGTGCTCTTTACGTTCGGGTTCTCAAACTTGAAGCCTGAACCTTCAAGCGTGTCCACATAATCAACTATGCAACCGTTCAGGTACATCAATGAAGTAGCATCAACGAAAACTTTGAGGCCTTCAAAGTTAAAGGTTTTATCCATCATTCCAGCCGCGTTCTCGAAGGCCATGGAATAGGAAAAGCCGGAACACCCGCCGCCAACCACGCCTACGCGCAGTCCAGCCGGGACCGGGTTTTGCTGGGCCATGATCTCCTTCACCTTGACAATTGCGTTCGGTGTCAGGTTGAGGGGCGCAGTCTTTGCAGGGGCCGGAGCGGTTTCAACATTCGTTGTTGTGGTTGTAGACGCCATTTTGAATATGTCTCCTTAAAATCTTAAACCTTAGGAAAAATTCCCAACTTGCTGAATTATAGCATCCCTAACTCTATAGATCCGATATAGATTTGATGGAGTTCGCCCGTTGTTGGATTCAGGATTCAGAAAGTCGCCTGACGGTTTGAACGCCAGCAAACTCTGAAGCCACCAACGCCAAAGTTACTTTCGTAACTTGCCGGGGTCAAATGGCGCCTGTACGCTCCGAATTACACTTCGTCTATGACACGCCACTTTGAAACTCGCAAAAACACGGAAGTTCATGACTTGCTACCCAGCCTGTTGCGTTTTGCTGCCGATCCCAGGATTGATGCGGTGGGACGCACGTGGATTTTCGATGCCTTGCGGCAGCTCACCGGAAGCAACCTGGCTGACGACATTGCAAGCTGGACTGCATGGTACGCCAGTGCTTATGGAACCAAGATTTCCGCGTCAGGGCCGGACCAGAATTTCGAGGAATTCATTGCCGCATGCCCGTGGCTCCCGCATGGGGCTTCTTTCTAAGGGCTCCGCAGCCAAAACCAGGCTGCTCTGCCCTCGCTTTTGGTTCGCACCGGACAGCGCTCGGCCCGCCGCTCACCCGCTATGATCCTTCCCGCTATGCTTTTGCAAAAGTTGTCCAGGAAGAAGCTTCCGCAAGGGACAAGCTTCGCAATTGGGATCCGATTTGTAGCAATAGTCTTTCCCCACGCGAACCAGCAAAGCATGCATCTCGTTGAAATGGCGGACCAAATCGCTGCGTATTACTGCCGCAGGCCTCGTGCGAAAGGGTTTTTCACTGCCATGCCATGGGCCCAGAGCTTTCTCAACCAGTTTTCGTATTGCTTCGTAGCTTACATCCTCAGAAATAATGCTGTGACGTGCGAGTATGCGGCGAGTGTAGGCGTCCACAACAAAGATTGGAAGATTTCCGGCATAAAGCAAAATAGAATCCGCGGTTTCTCGACCTATTCCATGCAATTCCAGCAGCTCTTCGCGAAGCCCCAGCAAGGCGGCAGGGGTTGTGCGATGGCGTGCGAACATCCTGCGCAAGGAGCCGGCATGGCGGGCATCAAGATAGGCAAGAAACGCCTTAAGGCTGCGAGACTTCTGGCGAAAGTATCCAGAAGAGCGAATGAGTTGCCCCAGCTTTCCCACAGAAAGAGAGCTCATTCCTTCTACACTGAGTTTGCCCGCCCTGCGCAGGCTGCCCAGCGCCCGCTCTACGTTGCTCCAGGAGGTGTTTTGGGTCAGATATGCCCCGACCACAACCTCAAAGGATGTCTTCGCCGGCCACCAGGATTGAGGTCCGTAGAAGGTGCGCAACACCGTGTAGATACGGTGGATTTTTTGCATTGTTGTCACTTGTTATTTTTATTCTAATTGCATGAAAGCAAAGCAAATACCGGATATGTGCCAGCTGTTCTTTTAGTTCTAGCACTATCTTAAACCTAGGCAGTCTCCCTTTCGTTACCAAGGAGACAACAAATCTCGATTGACAATTTCTGTCACTCAGACTACGATTCGCCAAACTCGCAATTTTTTTTCCCCCAGGAAGATTGCGCCACAAAATTAGCGCAAAGAGTCACAATTTGCGGTTGGTGATTCAATAAGGGAGACGCACGTATGTCCCAGCGGTTGGGAGACCTGCTTGTTAAAGAGAAGGTCATTACTCCGGAGCAACTAGACCAGGCCATTAGGATGCAAAAAGAGAGTGGCTCCCGCCTGGGGTCTGCTCTCGTGAAGCTTGGTTTTCTCTCCGACGAAGATGTAACCAACTTTCTTTCGCGCCAATACGGTGTTCCGGCCATTAATCTTTCTTATTTTGAAATTGATGGTTCAGTTGTGAAGCTGGTGCCTTATGACACCGCGAAACGCTACCAGATTCTTCCCTTGAGCCGCGTAGGGGCGTCGCTCACGATCGCCATGGTTGACCCTACTAACGTATTTGCCATGGATGATATCAAGTTCATGACCGGCTTCAATATCGAGCCGGTGGTGGCCTCCGAGGCTGCCATCATGGAGGGGATTGAAAAGGCCTATAGCGTCTCGCACGAGGAAGATCTGGAAAAGGTGATGGCCTCGGTAACCGATATGGATGCCGATGTCGAGCTGTCTGCGGAAGAGCAGGACCTCGGCCTTGATCAACTGGAAAAGCAGGCGGAAGAGGCCCCGATCGTCAAGCTGGTCAACATTATTCTCTCCGACGCGGTGAAACGTGGCGCCAGTGATATCCATATTGAGCCCTACGAAAAGGAATATCGCGTACGCTTTCGCATTGACGGCATGCTGCAACCCATCATGAATCCACCGTTGCGCATGAAGGACGCCATTACTTCCCGCATCAAGATCATGGCCAAGCTGGATATCAGCGAAAAACGCCTGCCGCAAGACGGGCGCATCATGCTCAAGATGAACATCGGAGGAAAGAAAAAACAGCTCGACTATCGCGTGAGCACCCTGCCTACTCTGTGGGGTGAAAAGGTCGTCATGCGGTTGTTGGACAAGGAAAATCTGCGCCTCGATATGACTAAACTCGGTTTCGAGCAGGAATCGCTGACGAAATTCGAGAAGGCCATCCTCAAGCCCTACGGCATGGTCCTAGTCACCGGCCCGACGGGTTCGGGTAAGACCAACACGCTTTACTCTTCCATCTCTCGCCTGAACCAGCCGGATACCAACATTATGACCGCTGAAGACCCGGTCGAATTTCAGCTCAATGGTGTCAACCAGGTGCAGATGAAGGAATCCATTGGCTTGAACTTTGCCACAGCCTTGCGCGCTTTTTTGCGGCAGGACCCGAACATCATCCTGGTGGGCGAGATTCGCGATTTTGAAACCGCTGAAATCGCCATCAAGGCCGCTCTTACCGGACACCTGGTGCTTTCCACGCTGCATACCAACGGCGCCCCTGAGACCATCAGCCGCCTGATGAACATGGGAATTGAGCCCTTCCTGGTGGCGACCTCGGTGCATATGATTGTGGCGCAACGTCTGGTGCGCCGTGTGTGTAAAGACTGCGCAGAAGCGCTTGATTTGCCTGTGCAGACGCTGATCGAGGCTGGATTCACTCCGGAAGAGGCTAAAAAGACCAAACCCAAGAAGGGAAAAGGTTGTTCCGTTTGTAACAGCACAGGTTACAAAGGCCGCTGTGGTCTTTATGAGGTAATGGAAGTTGACGATGAGATCCGCGAATTAATTCTTGTGGGTGCGTCGGCGGTTGAACTCAAGAAGAAAGCCATTGAGCGCGGCATGCTTACCCTGCGGCGCAGCGGACTGGTGAAGATCATGGAAGGCGTGACCACACTGGAAGAAGTGGCGCGCGAGACCATCCATTAAAGTTTTTATATTTTTATAGAGGGGACTGGAAAAATTATGACAGCCACACTAAGCGAACTGCTTCGAAAAATGCTGGAGATGAACGGAAGCGACCTCCACATCACCACCAATTCGCCACCGCAAGTGCGGGTCCACGGTCACCTGGTACCGCTCGATATGCCGCCGCTTACCCCTGCGGAGACCAAACAGTTGGCCTACAGTGTGCTGACCGACGCGCAGAAGCACCGCTTTGAAGAAAACCTGGAGTTGGATTTCTCCTTCGGTTTAAAGGGGCTGGCGCGCTTCCGCGGCAATCTTTTTAACCAGCGCGGGGCGACCGGCGCGGTATTTCGCGTGATCCCATTCGAGATCAAGTCGTTTTTGCAACTGGGGCTGCCTGCAATTGTCTCCAAGCTTTGTGAAAAACCTCGCGGTTTGATCCTGGTTACCGGCCCTACCGGTTCCGGCAAATCCACAACCCTGGCGGCGATGGTTGACAAGATTAATACCGAGCGCCACGACCACATCATCACCATCGAAGATCCCATCGAGTTCGTGCATCAGAATAAAAGCTGCCTGGTCAACCAGCGCGAAGTGCACGCCGATACAAAATCATTCACCGATGCGCTCCGGGCTGCGTTGCGCGAAGATCCCGATGTGGTGTTGATCGGCGAAATGCGCGACCTGGAGACCATTGAATCGGCGTTGCGCATTGCTGAAACCGGTCACCTGACGTTCGGTACCTTACATACCAACTCAGCGGCTTCCACCATTAACCGCGTCATTGACGTATTCCCGGCGCACCAGCAGCCACAAATCCGCGCGCAACTTTCCCTGGTGCTGGAAGGGATTTTGTGCCAATCGCTGCTGGCCAAGGTCGGCGGTCAAGGCCGCTGCATGGCCATGGAAATCATGGTTCCTAATGCCGCCATTCGCAATCTCATCCGCGAAGACAAGATTCACCAGATTTATTCGGCCATGCAATCCGGACAGGACAAGTTTGGAATGCAGACCTTCAATCAGTCACTGGCTACGCTGTATTTTCAAAAGCAGATTACGTTAGAGATAGCCATGCAACGCTCATCCATGCCTGATGAGTTGCAGGAAATGATCAACCGTGGCGTGGGCCTGGTTACGAAGCAGAATACTCCGGCTGTAGCCGTGAAACGCTAAGGACCTTTAAGGCCGGAGGTCATTGTATCTCCGGAGGAAGCGTAACTCCGGTTCGGTTACGCAGACAGGAGACAGAAAAATGCCAGTATTTACATTTACAGGAAAAACTGCCACAGGTGAAAAAGTCTCGGGCGACCGCAATGCTACCACCAAGCAGGATTTGCAGAACCAACTTCGCCGCGAACGCATCACTGCGAGTGCGATCAAGGAAAAGGGCAAGGAGTTCAACCTGCCCACGATTGGCAGAGGCAGTGTCCCCACGAAGGACATCGCCATTTTCTTCCGGCAGTTCTCGGTCATGATAGATGCTGGTCTTCCGCTGGTTCAGTGCCTGGAAATTCTGGCTGCCAACCAGGAAAATATGACCTTCCAAAAATGTTTGACCGGTGTCCGGACGACGGTGGAAGGTGGTTCTACGCTGGCCAATGCCATGCGCGGGTATCCCAAGATTTTCGATGATCTGGCCACGAATATGATTGAAGCCGGCGAAACCGGCGGTATCCTCGACGTGATTTTGCAGCGGCTTGCAACCTATGTTGAAAAGGCGGTCAAACTGAGAGCGGCTGTACGGTCCGCGCTGGTGTATCCCACGGCCGTCATTTCGATTGCTACTATTATTGTGGCTGGCCTTCTAAAATGGGTTGTTCCTATTTTTGCCAATCTGTTTGCCGGCCTTGATGTCACATTACCTTTAATGACCCGTGTAGTTATCGGCCTCAGCGAGGTTATCGGTAAATTTGGCTGGATTTTCGTTCTTCTCCTCATCATCGCCGGAGTAGCAATCAAATATTCAAGAACCACCCCCCAAGGCCGATTTTTCTTCGATAACTTGCTTTTGAAACTGCCGGTCCTTGGCCAGATTCTGCGGAAGATTGCGGTCGCCCGCTTTACCCGTACTCTGGGAACACTGATTACTTCAGGTGTCCCGATTCTGGAAGGGCTTACTATTACAGCCCGTACCTCAGGCAATGCTGTTCTGGAGCAGAGCATCATGAAGGTACGCAAGGCAGTGGAAGAAGGCCGCACGATAGTTGATCCCTTGCGGGAGAGCGGCGTTTTCCCGAACATGGTGGTGCAAATGATCGGTGTGGGTGAAGCTACGGGCGCCATGGATGCGATGTTGCAGAAGATTGCTGACTTTTATGAAGACGAGGTGGATGCCGCCATCAAAGACATGCTCACGCTTATGGAACCACTCTTGATCGGATTCCTGGGAGTCGTGGTGGGCGGCATAGTGATTTCTCTTTATCTGCCGCTGTTCTCCATGATCGCCAAACTGGCAGGGTAAACGGCACCTTCAAAGCAAACCGGGTGAGCGGGGGAGAGCGCGAAGCGAAGCGCCGAACCAGCGTGAGCGGATCGCGCGAGCGTAGCGCGAGGGCGTAGCGGTTTAGCGCGGAGCCTTAGATAACCGGGTGAGCTCTTGATGAGCGCTGTCACGCGCGAATCAAGAGCGAGGGCGTAGCAGCCTGGTTTTGGCTGCGGAGTCCTTAGATAACCGGGTGAGCGCGAAGCGAGCGCCGGATCGCGCGAGCGTAGCGCGAGGGCGTAGCGGTTTAGCGCGGAGCCCATAGATAACCGGGTGAGCTCTTGATGAGCGCTGTCACGCGCGAATCAAGAGCGAGGGCGTAGCAGCCTGGTTTTGGCTGCGGAGTCCTCAGATAAAACGATGCAGAATGAACTGAATGACCGCGCCTGGCTGAGTTGGATGGGGAAGGTGCGCATCATCATCATCACCTTCCTGCTGGGCATTGAATTGGCGATTCTCCAGCTCACGCAAACCAATGTCCGCGTTCCGGTCCGCGGGTTCATTTCCATCATTGTTCTCTGGTATTCCATTTCTTTTTTCGAGATTCTTCTGCTGGCGCTGTGGCATGATACACGCGCGCATGTGCGCCTGCAGATCCTGACCGACATCGCCTTTTCCACAGCGCTTCTCTATGTGACCGGCGGTATCGATACATCCTTCAATTTTCTCTATCCCCTGATCATTATTGTTGCCAGCATTCAGTTGCCGCGCGTATGGGCATATTTGACGGCGGGCCTCTCTTTTGTTCTCTTTGCCGCGATGTTGGAGTTTACGCAATACGGTTTGCTCCATTCCTATTCCATGTCTTCCCGGCCCGACAACAAAACCCTGCAATTGGTGATCGTGGTCAACTTTTGTGCATATTTTGCCGTGGCCTACCTGGCCAGTACGCTGAGCACAAAATTGCGGCAGGGAGACGTACAGGCACTGGAAAATTTGCAGGCGCTCCACGAAAGTATCATCCATTCGATGAGCGGAGGCTTGATCACGGCAGATCTGCAGGGCCGCATCACTTTGTTGAATCCCGCCGGTGAAAAA
The DNA here is from genome assembly GCA_035487355.1 of Terriglobales bacterium. Lineage (NCBI taxonomy): Bacteria > Pseudomonadati > Acidobacteriota > Terriglobia > Terriglobales > Terriglobales bacterium. The sequence continues at coordinate 21,633 of DATHMF010000088.1, forward strand.
TTGCTGGAGCGAAGAGTGCAAAACGTGATCGGGAAGAACGTTCAGGAGCTCTTTCTCGACCGGCTCCCTGGATTTGAGAGTCCCTCCATCAAGGGCGAGGTGCGCTGCGTGACGCCTGAGGGAACCGAAAAGATCTTTGGAATGAAGGTTTCGTTGTTGCGCGTGGCTGAGCAGGGCGAACTGGGCTATATCTATACATTTGCCGATTTAACCGATCTTCGCCGCCTGGAGCACGAAATTCGAATGCGCGACCGGCTCAGCGCCGTGGGACGCATGGCTGCAGGCATCGCCCACGAGATACGCAACCCACTCTCCTCGATTGCTGGTTCGGTGAAAGTGCTGACCAATATCTCCACCTTGAACGACGAGCAACGCACACTGGTGGAGATTGTTACGCGCGAATCAGAGCGGTTGAACCGGATTATCTCCGACTTTTTGATTTATTCACGCGAAAAGAGTTACAAGTTCAGGCCGCAGAATCTTGTCGCTTTGCTGAATGACACGCTGGCCTTGCTGGAAAACCATCCGCTGATCTTGAACCCGGCAAAGTCGAGCGCTAAAAAAATTTCCATTGTCCGTCAATATGCGACCTCGGACGCGCTGGCCATCGTGGATGGCGACAAACTCAAACAGGTCTTCTGGAACCTCTGTGAGAATGCAGTGCGTGCGATGCCGGGAGGGGGAACGCTGACCGTAGGTTTGATGGAGAAAGAAAAAACCTGGATGATTTACTTTGGCGATACCGGCTCTGGAATGGATTCGCAACTGATGGAAAAAATCTTTGAACCATTCCAATCCCGGTTTGAAGGTGGAACGGGGCTGGGGCTGGCCATCGTGTATCAGATTATCCAGGCGCATGAAGGACAGATCTCAGTAAGCTCGGCCGCGGGTAAGGGCTCTGAATTTCGGCTTGAGTTCCTCCGCCCACCCAAAGCCGACTCTAGCCAGCACGGTCCTGACAAGGGGCGGTTAGAGCTCGCGAAGGCAGGAGGAGTGAATGGGTAGCATCCTGGTTTGCGATGATACTCGTTCCATCTGCGAAGTCCTGGAAATCTCGCTACGCAAAGAAGGACACCGCATCGAAACTGTTACCTCGGGTGAAGCGGCCATCAAGAAGCTGAGCAGCGCTCTGTATGATGTGGTCATCAGTGACATTAAAATGCCGAACCACGACGGCATCGAAGTGCTGCGTCATACCCGAAAGGCCTCACCAGAAACATCTGTAATTCTGATAACAGCCGTAGAAGACTATGAAGCCGCTGTCAATGCCGTAAATGCCGGGGCGTTTCAATACATTCACAAAGGTCCTGGGTTGGTGGAGGAAATCCGGGTAGCAGTAACGCGAGCTTTGGAGACCATTTCTCTGCGGCGTGAGAACTTCGCTTTCAAGCGCGATGCTTCAACCCGCAACTCGCTCGACAATATTACGGGAAGCAGCCCGCGCATCCAGCAGCTCAAACAGACCATCCGAACTGTAGCGCCAACGCAAAGCACCGTGCTGGTGCACGGAGAAAGCGGCGTGGGCAAGGAGCTAGTGGCACGCGCTGTGCATGCCTGCTCGCCGCGCGCCAGCCAGCCGTTTGTTTCCGTCAACTGCGGCGCCTTTCCTGAAACACTATTGGAAAGCGAGCTCTTCGGATACGTCAAAGGAGCATTTACCGGGGCCTCGCAGAACAAGAGCGGACTTTTTGAAGTCGCCAATGGCGGTACGATCTTCCTCGATGAAATCAGCGAAATGACCATGGCCATGCAGGTCAAGCTGCTGCGTGTTTTGCAGGAGCGGTGCATTCGCATGATAGGAGGCAGCCACGAGATTCCTATTGATGTGCGCGTAATTGCTGCTACCAACAAGGATCTGGATGCCATGGTAGCCGAGAAAAGCTTCCGCGAAGACCTTTATTACCGCATCAGCGTGATCCCGATTGACGTGCCACCCTTGCGCGAGCGCAAGGAAGACATTCCATTGCTGGTGCAGCATTTTCTTAAAAAGTATTCTCCCGCCGCGGGGAAGAGTATTGTGCGAACCGCGGAAAAATCATTGAGGGAATTGGCTGCCTATGAGTGGCCGGGAAATGTGCGGCAACTTGAAAATACCATTGAGCGCGCCGTCGCCCTGGAGAGTACAGACGAACTGCAAGTCGAAATACCGGTAGAGCGTTCGAAAATCAGATCGGGCTCGACTACCGCTGCTGCGCCCGTGGGAGCAAGTTTTCCCGCCGAAGGATTGGACCTGGAGAACTATGTTTCAGACATCGAGCGGTCGCTGTTGCAGTCTGCTTTGCGGCAATCCAATGGGGTGCAGACGCGCGCGGCAGAGATGCTCAAGCTCTCCTACCGGTCGTTCCGCCATCTGATGAAAAAATATGAGATTTAGGCTGCCCCGTCCGTATCTTTTTTAGCGACGCTCTGCTTGAGTTGCTGCTTCCACCCAAGCACGCGGGCGCGGTTGGCTTCCGCCTCGGCTTCAGCGATCATTCCTTTTTTCTGAAATAGGATGGAGAGGCTGGTATGCGGGAGCACGTCATCGGGGTCAAGGTCCGCCAGTTTCTGTGCAATGGCAATAGCTTCGTCGTAACGGTCGAGATCCTGGTAAATGCGCGCTAATCCGTGCAGCGCATCTGTGTAAGTGGGGTCGGCGTCAATGGCGGCGTGGTATTCCTTGATGGCCTCATTGTGTTTGCCTTGGGCAAAAAAATCCAGAGCGGTATAGAAATGCTCTTCTGCGGTCTGGCGAGCGTCTCTCATGCTAAGAACTTGATTTTAACATCGCGATATTGCGGCTGTAGCCCTTAGAATTAAAGATGAATGAAATACCTTCTGCAATTCGTCTGGAATGCCACTCGGGGATATCGCCTTACGCCCTGGCGCAGCCCTTATCTGAAATGGCGCATTGAAACCTACTGTGGTCTGAAGATGAACAAGATTGGTTTTCTGGAGTTTTGGGGGTTTATGTGGCGGGAGCGAAGTAACTTGGTCCGATTCTTGCATTGGACTTCAGAGATGGACCGCTACGCACGGCCTAAACCCAAAAACCCTTAACCTTGCGAAGAGGCCGCCACACCCCTATTCCAGCTTAATTCCTACTTCGCTGCCTTTACCTACTCCAATGCTGCTTTGCGCCGATCCGCGATTGGTGACAATTTCCAAAAATCCCATGCTGCCCAATACGGCAAACACCTCACCGGGTGCGCCCTCGGCATAGGTGGTTCTCATCTTGGTAATCTCGGCTTTGCCGACAAAAATTTTGAATGCCGGAGGGTCGGGGGTGAACAACTGTGGCATGTCATGGGGAGTGATATTGGTGATCAGGTTCCCGAACTTATCCACTTTGATCACAATACCTTTGAATAGATTGTCACCTGCCAGCTTGGGTTTGGGGGCGGTAAAGCGCACAAAATCTGTAATCACTTCCCCAAATTTTTCCGTATCAACTCCCTTGCTGAGCCAGCCGGCAACAGGGGCAAAGATGTCGCGCCCGTGAAAGGTGTTGCTAATCGGTTGCAAAAAATAGTGCTGGGAGGTGATGTGGCGGACGCTAACAGCCTCTTCGCGCTCATATACCAGAGAGAGAACGCCGTTGTCGGGCGCCAGGAACAAGTATTTGCCGCAGGTGGCCAGGATGGGCCGCCGGGCAGTTCCTACGCCTGGGTCCACGACAATAACATGCAACGTATTAGGCGGATAGTAACTATAAGCCTGGGCGAGGGTCAGCGCGCCATCGAGCAGATCATAGGAATGGACCGAATTACTGATATCCACGATCTGCGCAGCAGGGTTAACGTTGTAGATAACGCCCTTCATGGCGCCGATATAATGCTCTGTAATGCCGAAATCGGTAGTTAAAGTTACCATCCGCTGAAAAGGGGCCACTCAGCTCTCCAAATCGCTCTTGAATTGTGCAAAGTTCGGAAGTTATCGCGGGCACGCGCGAAAGTCAAGTGAGCGTTCCTACTTCACACCCAATTGCCAAAACAGAAATGAATAAATGTCAGTATTCTCCTCAATCAGCTTTGAGATCGGCTTGCCGGCGCCATGCCCGGCCTTGGGCTCAATACGGAGAAGAATAGGCCGGTCAGGACCGTTGGCGGCTTCGGTTTGCATCAATGCGGCCATCTTTTTGGCATGCATGGGGTCAACCCGCGTGTCGCTGTCGGCGGTCATGAAGAGCACGGCAGGGTAGAGCGTTCCCTGTTTTACATGATGATAGGGAGAGTATGCATAGAGCCACTCAAACTGTTTGGGATCGTCGGAGGAGCCGTACTCGGGAATCCACAGCTTGGCGATCTGGAAGTTCTGATAGCGCAGCATGTCAAGCAAAGGCACCTGGCAGATTACCGCACGGAACAGGTCAGGACGCTGGGTGAGAGCGGCGCCCATCAACAGACCGCCGTTGCTGCCGCCTTGTATGGCCAGGTGGTTTTTATCCGTGTACTTTTGTGCGATCAGGTATTCGCCCGCGGCGATGAAATCGTCAAAGACGTTCTGCTTTTTATCGAGCATTCCGGCGCGGTGCCAATCTTCACCGTACTCTGCGCCTCCGCGCAAATTGGCCAGTGCGTACACGCCTCCGTGTTCCAGCCAAAGGTAAGCGCCGCGCAGAAAAACCGGTGAATTGGTGATATTAAAGCCGCCGTACCCAGTCAGCAGGACCGGATTATGGCCATTCAAAGCCAGCCCTTTCTTGTGGACGATAAACATGGGCACACGCGTGCCATCTTTGGACTGGTAAAAAATCTGTTTGACCTCGTAGCCGCTGGGGTCAACCGGAGCTTTCACGCTGGCGAAGAGAGAAACTTTGCTGCTCTTCAGGTCGTAGCGATACGCAGTCATGGGTTGGGTAAAGGACTGGTAAACGAAAAAGGCTTCATGACTTTCGTGCTGGCCTCCCAGTTGATAGCCGCGCGACAGGTCTTCCAGGTTGCCGATTCCAGGCAGCGGAATATCATTCAGGAATTTTCCTTCGGTGGAGAACAGCTTCAGCCGCGAGGTTGCGTCCTGTTGATAATGTGCAAAAATTTTCCCGCCGACGATATCCGCGCTGCTCAGCACAGCCTGGCCCTGGGGAATAATCTCTTTCCAGTGTTCGCGGCCGGGATTGGAGAGCGGCGCCTTGAACACCCGATACCTGGGGGCATCTTCATTGGTCGTGATGTAGAGATTGCCATCGAAAATGTCGCCCGTGTAAAGGAATTCCTTGCCTGTGGTAAGACGCACCGGAGGCGAATCGTTGGACGTATCTTTCAGGAACAATTCGGTTTTTGTCCATCCGTGCTCAACATCGATGAGCAGCCACTTGCCGTCATCGGAGAGCACAACGTTGGGCCAGTCCTGGGCACCGAGGCCCTCGCCGAAAATCAAGCGG